>JAISPI010000019.1 GCA_031275075.1 Burkholderiales bacterium
ACGTCTCGATCACGGTGAAGCTGATTTCCCCGATTGCGATGGAAGAAGGCTTGCGCTTTGCGATCCGCGAAGGTGGCCGGACGGTCGGCGCCGGAGTCGTCGCAAAAATTATTGAGTAAGCAGTAACAAACGGCAAAGTCCGGCTCGTGCCGGACTTTGCTTGATCGTCCCGTTAAGGGTTTTTGAAGCGCGTCTGAAAAGGCGCGCGTGGTGTTTAAAGAGAGCGTAGGCCAGTAGCTCAATTGGCAGAGCGGCGGTCTCCAAAACCGCAGGTTGGGGGTTCGATTCCCTCCTGGCCTGCCAAACGCGTCCGGCAAGGAAACGGAATGGCAGACAAGATTAAGATCATCATCGCGCTTGCGTGTGTAGTACTCGGTCTGTGGGGCTACTATCACTACGTCCATATGGCGGTCGGCTGGCGGGCGCTGATGATATTGGGCGGTATCGTGCTGGGTGCTCTCGTGATGTGGTTGTCCACGCCGGGCAAGGAATTTGTCGTTTTTGCGCGGGAAGCCTGGCATGAAGGCGCTCGTGTGGCGTGGCCAGCACGCCAGGAAACCATCAGAATGACGCTGATCGTATTCGCGTTCGTGGTGGTGATGTCGCTGTTTCTCTTTTTTGTTGACCAGATTATTACTTGGGTCATCAAGCTGTTTATAGGCGGCGAGGGGGCGTGATGGGCGATAAAAAGTGGTACGTCGTACACGCCTATTCCGGCTTTGAGAAAGCGGTGCAACGGGCGCTGACGGAGCGTATCGCCCGCGCCGAATTGCAGGAACAGTTCGGCCAGATTCTGGTGCCGGTCGAAGAGGTGGTGGAAATGCGCGGCGGTCAGAAGGCGATCAGCGAGCGTAAATTTTTCCCGGGCTATGTGCTGGTCGAAATGGAAATGACCGATGAGACATGGCATCTGGTGAAAAGCACGCCGAAGGTGACGGGTTTTGTCGGCGGCACGTCGCATAAGCCGGCGCCGATTCCGGCGAAAGAAGTTGACACCATTATGCTTCAGATGCAGGAAGGCGTAGAAAAACCACGGCCAAAAGTGTTATTTGAAGCAGGCGAATTGGTACGGGTCAAGGATGGCCCGTTTGCCGATTTCAACGGCACGGTCGAAGACGTTAACTACGAGAAGAGCAAGTTGCGGGTATCGGTCGCTATTTTCGGGCGGGCGACGCCGGTCGATCTGGATTTTTCGCAGGTCGAAAAAGCGTAATTGTTGGTTAGGTGTTGCCGCCGTTACAGCCCCGGCGGCAATGGTAAAAAAGAGGGTTGCTGATGGGGAGAGTGACAACACTCGCTTGAACCCGAAGGAGTTTGAAAGATGGCAAAAAAAATCATCGGCTATATCAAGCTGCAAGTACCAGCAGGTAAAGCCAATCCCAGCCCACCGATCGGACCGGCGCTTGGTCAGCGCGGTTTGAACATCATGGAATTCTGCAAAGCGTTCAACGCGCAGACGCAGAAAGTGGAGCCGGGTCTGCCGATTCCCGTGGTGATCACGGCTTACGCGGACAAGAGCTTCACGTTCATCATGAAGACGCCGCCGGCGACCGTCCTGATCAAAAAGGCGGCGAAGGTGGATAAAGGCAGTCCGCGGCCGCATACCGATAAAGTCGGCAAGCTGACGCGGGCGCAGGCGGAAGAAATCGCCAAGGCCAAGCAACCCGACCTCACTGCTGCGGATATGGATGCTGCCGTTCGCACGATTGCGGGCAGCGCGCGCAGTATGGGCATTACGGTGGAAGGGGTGAAATAATCATGGCCGAGCAAAAGAAACAAAAGAGCAATTTGAGCAAGCGCATGCAAGTCGTGTGCGGCAAAGTCGATCGCAGCAAGAATTATCCGGTCGAAGAAGCCTTGGCGCTGGCCAAAGCGAACGCGGTTGCCAAGTTCGATGAGTCGATCGACGTGGCGATCAATCTTGGTGTCGACGCGCGTAAGTCCGACCAGAGTGTGCGTGGTTCAGTGGTGTTGCCGTCGGGAACCGGCAAGACGGCGCGGGTCGCCGTGTTCGCTCAGGGCGAAAAGGCCAAGCAGGCGGAAGAAGCGGGTGCCGACATCGTTGGTTTTGACGATCTGGCGGCGAAAGTCAAAGGTGGTTTCATGGATTTTGACGTGGTGATCGCGACACCGGACGCCATGAAAGTGGTCGGGCAACTGGGTCAGGTGCTGGGGCCGCGCGGTTTGATGCCGAATCCGAAAGTGGGAACGGTGTCGGCCGATGTGGTGACGGCGGTCAAGAACGCCAAAGCCGGTCAGGTGCAGTACCGTAACGATAAAGCCGGGATCATTCATTGCACAATCGGACGGGCGTCGTTCGAAATTGAAGCATTGAAGGCGAATTTGCTGGCGCTGATTGAGGCGCTGAGCAAGGCGAAGCCGGCGAGTTCGAAAGGCGTGTACTTGCGCCGGATCAGTGTGTCGAGCACGATGGGCGCCGGTATCCGCGTTGATGCCAGCGCATTACAACAGAAATCGGCAGTTGCCGGTTAATTGAACAAAGCCTGTTGATCCATTCGGCAGGTTTTGTTAAAGATTTTGAGGGCGTGTGCGGGAAGACCGCACGCAGGCCGTCAAAGACCGCAGGAGTCCTGAGAAGGGCTTAAAGCGGGAGTAGGCAATCGCCAACTTCCGGTCCTGCGCAGATGGTGCCTTAAAGAACAGGATTTCCTGGGCGTTAGGACACCGTATCGAGGCGTCAGCAGTTGGGGCGCTGTGGTAAAGGCGAGCCGCCGTAAGCAAATCCCATCGAGGGTATGGCAAACGGCAAGCTCTATTGATAGAAGAGGTGGACCTTGCTTAATCTCGAGCAAAAACAAGCAGTGGTCGCGGAAGTGTCAGCGCAGGTGGAAAACGCGCAGGCCATCATTCTGGCGGAGAACCGCGGAGTGAGCGTCGGCGATATGACCAAACTGCGCGCCAAGGCGCGTGAGGCTGGTGTGTACTTCAGAGTGGTGAAGAATACCCTGGTTCGGCGAGCCGTGGCCGATACGCCGTTTGCAGAGCTGTCCGGGAAGATGAGTGGGCCGTTGACGTATGGGATCAGCACTGATCCGGTTGCGGCGGCCAAGGTGCTGAGTGAGTTTGCCAAAGGCAACGATAAATTTGTCGTGGTCGGCGGCGCCATGCCGGGACAAATGATGTCGGCGCAGGAAGTGGCTGCGCTGGCGGCATTGCCGTCGCGCGACGAACTCATCGCCAAGCTCATGGGCACGATGCAAGCACCGATCGCCAAGTTTGTCCGGACATTGAATGAAGTGCCGGGCAAGTTCGTGCGGACGGTAGCCGCGTTGCGCGATGCCAAAGAGGCAGCGTAACCGGCAGGCGTTTTCCCTACCTTTTGCGACTTAAACATTATTCAGATCAACGTTTCAGGAGTTTTACATGTCTGTTCAAAATGAAATTCTCGACAAAATTGCTTCCATGTCCGTTCTTGAGCTTTCCGAACTGATCAAGGCGATGGAAGAAAAATTCGGTGTGTCGGCAGCGGCGGCGGTGGCCGTGGCTGCGCCGGCAGCGGGTGCTGCCGCGGCTGCGGCAGTTGAAGAGCAAACCGAATTTACCGTGGTGCTGGCAGCCGTCGGTGAAAACAAGGTGAACGTGATTAAGGCGGTGCGTGAACTTACCGGCCTGGGTCTCAAGGAAGCCAAGGACTTGGTTGACGGCGCGCCGAAACCGGTCAAGGAAGCCATCGCCAAGGCTGACGCCGAAGCGGCCAAGAAGAAACTGGAAGAAGCAGGCGCCAAAGTCGAAATCAAGTAAACGATTTTGGGCGCGAGACAAAGCCGGTGACTGTCACCGGCTTTGTCGCCTTCCGGGATTATGGATGTAAGGTTTCGTAAAGAGTAAAAAGCGAAACCAGAGGGCGCAAAAAAGCGGTTTGTGATGAGGCAGTCTGCTTTTTTTCGTCTTCTGAAACGACTGCAGAAGACAGGCCTGGTCGGGCGACAGAAGTTGTCGCCGTCCGCCAGCGGTTGGTAGCGGCCAACCACCAAGCCTTGGCGCGCAAAACGCTTTTCTGAAACACGGCACACGGCGATGTTGTCATGTGCGAGAGGTATTGTGTGCTCAGTCGATAACCGTTGGGCGTTTCCGGTTGGGGCGTCCATTCATCGGAGAGGTTATGGCCAAAAAATACTCCTTCGCGGAAAAGAAACGTATCCGTAAAAGTTTTGCAAAACGCGGTAATGTTCTTACTGTTCCGTTCCTTCTGGAAACACAGCTCAACTCTTATCGGGCGTTCCTGCAACAGGATGTGCTCGATGGAAAACGCAAGCAACAGGGATTGCAACTGGCTTTCGAGTCGGTGTTTCCGATCTCCAGCCATTCGGGCAATGCACGGCTCGAATACGTTTCGTATTCGTTGCAGCCGCCGGCCTTTGATGTGATCGAATGTCAGCAGCGCGGCTTGACGTACTGTTCGGCGCTGCGCGCCCGCGTCCGGTTGGTGCTGATGGACAAGGACTCGGCGACGCCGAAGATCCGGGAAGTCAAGGAGCAGGAAGTTTACATGGGCGAGATTCCGCTCATGACCGGAAACGGCTCGTTTGTAATTAACGGCACCGAGCGTGTGATCGTGTCGCAGTTGCACCGTTCGCCGGGCGTGTTTTTCGAGCACGATCGCGGCAAAACGCACAGCTCGGGCAAGCTGCTGTTTTCGGCGCGGGTGATTCCATACCGCGGCTCCTGGCTCGATTTCGAATTTGACCCGAAGGACCTGCTGTTTTTCCGGGTGGATCGCCGCCGCAAAATGCCGGTGACGATTCTGCTGAAAGCGATTGGTTATTCGGTGGAAGACATTTTGCGCGAATTTTTCGAGTTCGACACCTTCCATTTATCAGCGAAGGGTTATCAGATGGCCCTAATTGCCGACCGGTTGAAAGGCGAACTGGCAACGTTCGACATCATCGGCAAGAACGGTCAAGTGGTGGTTCCGAAGGACAAGCGCGTTACTGTGCGCTCGGTGCGCGAGTTGCAGGAGAGCGGCGTCAAGACGATCGCGGTGCCGGAAGATTATCTGACCGGACGGGTGCTGGCGACGCATGTGGTTGACGAGAGCACGGGCGAAGTGTTGGCCAAAGCCAATGATGAAATTACGCCGGAACTGCTGGTCAAGCTGGTTGCGGCGGGAATCACCGAGATTCAAACGCTGTTCACCAATGAACTCGATTGCGGCGCTTACATTTCGCAGACACTGCGCACTGACGACACCCCCGATCAGTACGCAGCGCGTGTCGCTATTTACCGGATGATGCGCCCCGGCGAACCGCCGACCGAGGAGGCTGTGGAAGCATTGTTCAAAGGATTGTTCTTCTCTGATGAACGCTACGATTTGTCGGCGGTTGGCCGGATGAAATTCAACCGTCGGGTTGGTCGCGCCGGCGTCGATGGCGCGACGACGTTGAGCAACGAAGACATCGTGGCGGTAATCAAAATTGTCGTTGATCTACGCAATGGCCGCGGTGAAGTTGACGACATCGACCATCTGGGCAATCGCCGTGTACGGTCGGTGGGTGAGCTTGCCGAAAACCAGTTCCGTTCCGGTTTGGTGCGCGTTGAGCGCGCGGTGAAAGAACGGCTGGGTCAGGCCGAGAGCGAAAATTTGGTGCCGCACGATTTGATCAACGCCAAGCCGATTTCGGCGGCGATCAAAGAATTTTTTGGGTCTTCGCAACTGTCGCAGTTTATGGATCAGACCAATCCGTTGTCCGAGATTACCCACAAGCGTCGTGTGTCTGCGCTGGGGCCGGGCGGTCTGACGCGCGAACGCGCCGGCTTCGAAGTACGCGACGTGCATCCGACGCACTATGGCCGTGTTTGCCCGATCGAAACGCCGGAAGGCCCGAACATCGGTTTGATCAATTCGCTGGCGCTGTATGCGCGCACCAACGAATACGGTTTTCTCGAAACGCCGTATCGCAAAGTGGCCGACGGTGTGGCGACGCGCGATATTGAATTTCTGTCGGCGATCGAGGAAGGTCAGTATGTGATCGCGCAGGCGAGCGCCGAGATGGATGAAAAAGGACGGCTGACCGAAGATTTGGTGTCGTGCCGTCTCGATGGTGAATCAATGCTGTCGCCGGCGGACAAAGTGCAGTACATGGATGTCGCACCGTCGCAGATTGTTTCGGTGGCGACGGCGTTGATCCCGTTCCTTGAACACGACGACGCCAACCGCGCGTTGATGGGTTCAAACATGCAACGTCAGGCAGTTCCTTGTTTGCGGCCTGAGAAACCGTTGGTCGGCACCGGCGTTGAACGGACGGCGGCAGTGGATTCGGGAACGATGGTGAAGGCGACGCGCGGCGGTCGTGTCGATTACGTCGATGCGACGCGGATGGTAGTGCGGGTCAACGACGACGAAACCGCGGCTGGTGATATCGGTGTCGATATCTACAATCTCGTCAAATACAAACGTTCCAATCAGAGCACCAACATCAATCAACGACCGCTGGTGCGGGTCGGCGATATGATTCACCGCGATGACGTGATTGCCGATGGCGCTTCGACCGACAAAGGCGAGTTGGCGCTTGGGCAAAACATGCTGGTCGCTTTCATGCCGTGGAACGGCTACAACTACGAAGATTCGATTCTGATCAACGAACACATTGTGGCGGA
>JAISPI010000021.1 GCA_031275075.1 Burkholderiales bacterium
GCCTGCACCGTTTCGACCGGTACGCCGTCGCGCACCGCCATCGCCAGAATGTCGGTCAAGTAATATTCCTGCTGGGCGTTGTCGCACGTCAATTGCCCAACCCAGCGTTTGAGATGTGCGGTTGGCGCAGCCAGTACGCCGACGTTGATTTCATCAATGTTTTTTTGCGCCTCGCTGGCGTCGCGTTCTTCGATGATCGCCTGTACTTTGCCGTGCGCGTCGCGCACGATGCGGCCCAACCCTTGTGGTGACGGCGTTTTCACGGTCAACCACGTCAGCACACCCGACACAGCCGTCTCGCACAGTCGGCGAATATCGGTCGCGGCAATCAACGGACAGTCGCCGTTCATCACCAGCGTCAGTTCGGCGTCCGGCAACACCGCCAGCGCCACCCGTACCGCGTCGCCGGTGCCGCGCGGCGGTTGCTGTTCGACAAAAACCAAATCGGCCTCGGCGGCAAACGCTTCCCGCACCGCTGTTCCACCATGTCCGACGACCACGGCCACCGTTTGCGGCGCAACACTTCGCGCCGTCGTCAACACATGCGACAACAATGGCCGCCCTGCCAACCGATGCAATACTTTGGGTCGCCGCGACACCATCCGCTTGCCCTGACCGGCCGCCATCACAATGACTTGAATCGAAGAATGTGGTTTCACGCGCTGTCTGGCCGCAATGTCAGCGGCTTATAAAGGAACCACTTGATGATAAAACATTTTGCCCCGGCAGGGGTAATCAAGGATCAGGTATCTGACCCCTGATTTCTGATCTCCAATCTCTGCCTTTTGGCTTCCGCCCGCTCCTTGAAGTACGTGACGATAATCGGAAGGACGGAAATAATAACGATGCCGATCACGAAAAACGACAGATTGTTCTTAATAAACGGAATGTTGCCGAAGAAATAGCCGAGGTACACCAGCGAACAAATCCACAACAATCCGCCGGTGATGTTGTACGTCAGAAAACGCGGGTACGGCATCGCCACAACACCCGCCAGAAACGGCGCGAACGTGCGCACAATCGGAACAAAACGGGCAATGATGATTGTCATGCTGCCGTATTTTTCATAAAACATTTGTGTACGCATCAGATACGCGCGCTTGAACCAGCGCGAATCCTGCCAAGTGTAAACACGCTCCCCGATCTTTCGACCAATCGCGTAATTGACCGAATCGCCAAGAATTGCCGCCGTTACCAACAGAGCAACCAGCAGATGCACATCGAGTTCGGTACTCGCTGCCAGTGTTCCGGCGATGAATAACAATGAATCGCCGGGAAGAAACGGAAAAATCACCAATCCCGTTTCGGCAAAAATAATCAAGAAGAGCAGCACATACACCCATGTGCCGTACTGCGCCACAAAAGCCGCCAGCGTCTGATCAAGCGCAAGAAGGGAAAACAGCAGCGTGGTAACCATCAAAGATCCCGCGTTTGCGTCTCAGGATTCAATTGACAAAGTTCTGTCGGAAAGGCCGTGCGCATTTTGCAACGCGCATGCCCACATCCTGTCTTGCGCCAACGTCCGCCTTTCGATCATGGCAAGATTTTTTCAGCTTCCAAGCCTTCTTTTTTAACTTCGGGTTTCACCAGATTTTCACGCGAAACGCCAAGCCACATCACCAACGACGCCATCACCAACGCCGCCGAATAGATGCCGAATAAAATACCGATGGTCAACGCCATTGCGAAATAATGCAAAGCCTCGCCGCCGAAGACCAGCATCGAAACGACCATTAACTGTGTCGAAAAGTGCGTAATAATCGTCCGCGAAATGGTGGCAGTAATGGCGCTGTTGATCACGTGTTGTACGCTGGCTTTGCGCATCTTGCGGAAATTTTCACGAATCCGGTCGGCGATAACCACCGATTCGTTGACGGAATAGCCGAGCACCGCCAACACGGCCGCCAGCACCGGCAACGAAAACTCCCATTGGAAAAACGCAAAGAAACCCAGGATGATCACTACGTCGTGCAAGTTAGCGATAATCGCCGAAACCGCAAAGCGCCACTCAAAGCGTAGCGACAGGTAAATGATGACGCCCACCACCACAAACAACAGCGCCAGCGCGCCGTTTTGATACAACTCTTTGCCAACTTGCGGCCCAACATAATCGACTCGTTTTTGCTCAACATTGCTGTTGTCCGCTTTCAACACTTCCATCACGCGTTCCGATAACTGCGCGCTGGACACGCCTTCTTTCAGAGGCAACCGGATCAACACAGTGTCTGCCGTGCCGAAACTTTGCACGGCGTATTCGCCAAGCTGCAGAGTATCAATCGCGGCACGAACGCGGCTCAAATCAGCGGCTGCCGGCTTGTAACTGATTTCCATCACCGTGCCGCCACGAAAATCGACGCCGAAGTTCAACCCCTTGTAGGCCAGGAAAAAAACCGCCAGCAAAAACGTCACCAGTGAAATGATGTTGAATGTCAGCGCATACCGCATGAACGGGATGTCGCGTGTAAACCGGAAAAATTCCATGATCCGTTATTCCTGAAAAGTAACTTGCAGAATAGGGGAGAGCGCCATCAAACTCGCCTTTTCTCTCTATTTGTCTTTCTCGGTCAGAAGCTGCCGCACACCATCAGGCGCAGCGAAATTGGCCGCCAGCGTTTCAACAGGCGGTTTCCAAACCTGTCCAACCGAAATCTTGTCGAGCTTCTTTCTGTACCCGTAAATCAGTGACACGATGCCGCGCGAGACAAACACCGCCGAGAACATCGACGTCATGATGCCCAGACAATGCACCACCGCAAAACCGCGCACCGCCCCGCTACCGAACACGAGCAACGCAAGCCCTGCGATCAGGTTGGTGACGTTCGAGTCGAGAATCGTTGCCCAAGCGCGTTCATAACCGGCATTGATCGCCGTGTGTGGCGTCGCGCCCCAGCGTAATTCTTCGCGTATTCGTTCGTTGATTAGAATGTTGGCGTCAATGGAAATACCGAGCGTCAGCGCAATAGCCGCGATACCCGGCAGCGTCAACGTTGCCTGCAACGCCGACAACAGCGCGATCAGAAGCATCAGGTTGACGGTCAGGCACACCGCCGAGACCATACCCATCACCATGTAATACGCACAAATGAACAACGCCAACGCAATGAAGCCGCCCAGCACCGAGCGGAATCCTTTGTCGATGTTTTCCTGCCCAAGCGAAGGGCCGACCGTCCGCTCCTCGACGATTTCCATCGGCGCCGCCAGCGCGCCGGCGCGCATCAACAGCGCGATATCGTTCGCTTCCCGCGTTGTCATCGCCCCTGAAATTTGCACACGCCCGCCGCCGATTTCCTCTTTGATCACCGGCGCCGTAATCACTTCGGACTGGTTGCGCTCAACCAGCAGAATCGCCATTCGCTTGCCGACGTTTTCGCGCGTCACGTCTTTGAAAATTCGCGCGCCAACACTATCGAGGTTGACACTGACGGAGGGCTGATTGGTATCGTTGGTAAAACCCGGCTGTGCATCGTTGATCCGGTCGCCGGTCAGCACCACTTGCCGTTTGACCAGCACTGGGTAACCGTTGCGTTCGTTGAATAAATCGCTGCCGAACGGCACCTGACCGCGCATCGCCGTCTCCAGTGCGCCCGGATCTTCGTTGACCATCCGGATTTCCAGCGTCGCCGTGCGACCAATGATCGACTTGGCGCGCGCCGTATCCTGAACACCGGGCAATTGCACGACGATGCGATCCGCTCCGGCCTGCTGAACAATCGGTTCGGCAACGCCCAACTCATTGACGCGGTTGCGCAGCGTCGCCATGTTTTGGGTGACGGCGTTGTCCTGAATCCGTTTTTGCTCCTCCGTTCGCAGCGAGGCCACCAACTGCAAATCATCGCCTTCGCCGCGCACCGTCAA
>JAISPI010000064.1 GCA_031275075.1 Burkholderiales bacterium
GAGAGAAGCGGGGGTGATGCCGAAACCTCCCGCGTCACCAACGTAAACCTAACGGAAGGCGGCAGCGCACCGAAAGTAGGGGACAAGATCACTTTGATTCATGCGGTGGGCGGTTTCAAGGGCATTATCGCCAATAACGGTCAGACGTTGAGTGGTACCAAAGGCGCATTGAAGTACACCTTTCGGCTGGAGCAAGGCAAGAACCACCTGTACGCCGTGGTGGTCAGCGTGACGCCTTGAGCAGAGGTCAGGAATCAGGGATCAGATTTCGCCTCTCTCTCGCAAGTGGAGAGAGGCGAAAACCACGTCATTGCGAGCGAAGCGAAGCAATCCAGTTACGTACAGAAAAGGTTCTCTGGATGGCTTCGTCGCTTCGCTCCTCGCAATGACGCTTTTCTTTGCGTTCTTTGCGATTAATTGCTTTTATTTTTTGTCCTTTTTCTTTTTATCTTTTTTCTTCGATTTTTTATCGCGTTTCCTGTCTTTTTTCTTGTCCTTCTTTTTGCGTTTGAGCAGGTAGCCCCGGCAATTTTCGCTGCCGCAATGGCAGATGTAGTCTTTCAATTCTTTTTTCTTGAGTTTGCCGTCCACCGAAAGCTTGTAGTCGTAGGAGAGTTCTTCGCCTTTGGCAATGTTGCGGATCGCCTGAATCCAGACGCGGTCGTCTTCGTCTTCGAATGATTCGCAGTTGGGATCGCAGGAATGGTTGATCCAACACGCTGCGCTGTTACCGCTGCCGCCGTCGATGACTTTGCCGTCGGAGAGTTCAAAGAAGAAGGTGTGGGTCGGGTTGTCAGGATCGCTGGGCGGCAACGCAAGCGCTTCGTCCCAGGTCATCCGGTCGCCTTTGTACTCGATGATCGATGTTCCCTTTTTGATGTCGCAGGCGGCGAACACACCGCGCCCATGAATGCGGGAATTTTTAACCTGATAAAGGCGGAGTGGCTTCTTGCTGCGTTTTGTCTCTTTGGCAGCTTTGCGCGGGGCTGAACGTTTCGCGGTTTTGCGTGCGGTTTTGTGTTCCGGAGTCGTTGGCATGTTGGGTCAAAAAGGATGAAGGGGAGGTTTTGGCAGTGATAGGCACGGCCTTGCCGGGATGAGACAATACCACGTTAAAGTGCGGTATTGCGCTCCATTGTCGCCGTTGCCCGGAACATTTTTTGACATATCGACATGATTTCCCGTTTTTCCGACGAATTGAGACAGGCGTTGACGGCTGACCATTTGCTGGTGACACCGAATAACCGGATGGCGCGGACATTGGTGCGGGCGCACGATGCTGCGCAGCGGGTGGCCGGGGTATCGGTCTGGCCGACGGCTCAAGTATTGCCTTATGCGGCTTTTGTTGAACGGTTGTGGCGGCAGTTGTCGGCGGTGATGCCTTTGCCGCAGCGCCTGAATGCGCGAGCCAGTCGGGTTTTGTGGTCGGAAATCATCGAGCAGGACGCGGCGGCTTCATTGTTGTATGCGACAACCGGCGCGACGGCGCTGGCGCAGGAAACCTGGCGGTTGCTACACCTTTGGCGCACGACGGAGGATGAGACGCCTTGGCGGCACTGGCGGCGCGAAGGGTCAGGGGTTACGCACGATACGGCGCGTTTCGCGCGTTGGGCGATGCGTTATCACGAACGGCTCAACGATGGTGGCTTTATTGACGAAGCGCAAGCGCCTGATTTTATCGCGCGCCATGCTTCCCGATTACAGGGGCCGGAGCGGGCATGGGCGATGACTGGGTTCGACGATCACACGCCGCAGGCATTGCGTTTGTTGGCAGCGTTACGGGCGGCGGGGTTCGAGATCGCCGAAGTGCCATCGCTCGGCGGGGCGGTGGAAAAAGCGGTGGTGGAAAAAGCGGAGGCGGGAGCGGCCTTTCAGTACCGTGCTCGCAATGCGGCGACAGAGTTGAGCGATGCCTTGAGCTGGGCTTGGCAACAGGCGCAACGTGTAGGCGATGAAGGCCGGCAAGTGGCCATCGTGATTCCGTCGCTTGGCGTTCAGGGGCGCACGGTGCGCTGGCAGGTGGAAGACCTGTTGCCCGAACCGGCGTTGTGCAACGTTTCGTTGGGTGAGCCGTTGGCGCAAAAGGCGTTGGTGGCAACGGCGCTGGAATTGTTGACATTATTCGACAGGCCGCTGCCGACGGAACGGGTGGCGGTTTTGTTGCGATCGGCGTATTTGTCCGGTGATGTGCAAAGCCGGTCGAGGCGCGCAGCGTTGGCGCGGCGATGGATCGAACGTGGTCAGCGTGAAGTGTCCTGGCGCGAGGCGGTGGCGGCGCTGGAGAAAGCCGATCCGTTGCTGTCGGCGCGCTGGCGTGGGGCGGAGTTGCCGGCACAAGCGGCCGCCGGCGTCTGGCCGCGGTATGTGTTGGCTTGGTGGCAGGCGTTGGGCTGGCCCGGTTCGCAAACGCTGGACAGCGTCGATTATCAAGTGCGCGAAGCTTGGATGCGTTGTCTCGAAGCGTTGCCGACGCTGGAGGCGGTGATGCCGCAAATGACGCGCCGGGTATTGGCGCAGACGTTACGACAGTGGGCGACGGAAACATTGTTTCAACCCGAAAGCGGCGATGTGCCGATTCAGATTCTTGGCACGCTGGAAGCGGCGGGGTTGCCGTTTGACGCATTGTGGGTGACGGGACTCGACAGCGATTCCTGGCCGCCGTCGGTTGAACCGCAGCCGTTGCTGCCGTTGATGTGGCAACGGGCGTGCCGAATGCCGCACGCTGCCGTCGATCAAACGTTGGCTTACGCTGCGCGGATGCAGGCACAGTGGCAACGAACGGCGCCGGAAGTCGTGATGAGTTATCCGGCGGAACGCGATGGGCAACCGGCAACGGCTTCGCCGCTTTTGGCAGCGTTGCCGCTGTATCGGATGCCGGTAGAAACACTGCAAAATCGGATGGAGCGAATGCCGGAAGTGAAACTGGAAACGCTCGACGACAACGATGCGCCGCCGGTAGCGCGTGACAGCGAAGGCTGCATTGTCGAGGCGATCCGTCACGGCAGCAGCGTATTAACGCAGCAAAGCGATTGCCCGTTCAAGGCGTTTGTCAACGCGCGTTTGCAAATAACGGCGTGGCCGGAAGCCGATGAGGGGTTGTCACCGTTCGAACGCGGCAATTTGGTACACGCGGTGTTGCAAAAACTGTGGCGTTATCTTGAGTCGCAAGCGGCGTTACTGGCGCTTGATGCAATCGCGCTCGATCAGCAGATTGACGCGGCGTATCGGGATGCTGTTGCCGAGGGGAAAGCGGTTACGCCGGAACGCTGGCGGAACCTGCCATCCGCGATAGCGGCGATGGAAAAAGAACATATCGGAGCCTTGCTGCGGGCGTGGTGCGACATCGAGCGGACAAGAGCGCCGTTTCAGGTAGCGCATACGGAAAAAGGGCTGTCGCTCGAACTGGCGGGAATGACCTACATGCTGCGCGCCGACCGCGTTGATGTACTCGAAGAAGGCGGCGTTGCTTTGATTGATTACAAGACCGGGCGGCCGGAATCGACAAAGGACTGGTTTGAGAAGCGGCCATCGTCGGTACAACTCGGTGTTTACGCGCTGGCGTGGCAGGCGTCGCCGGAAGCGGCAGCGCCAGTGAAAGCGCTGGTTTACGCGCACTTGCGCGAGGAGGGCACGGAAGCGCGCGGGGTGATGGAAGATGCGGAAAACGCAGAGGAAGACACAGCATTGTGGCCGAAGCTCGAAACAGTGGCGCGTTTCGGTTTTGACACGATGGAAGCGGCGCAGCAACGCTGGAAAGAAATTTTTACAGCGTTGACGCAGGCGTTTCTGTCGGGAGATGCGCGAATCTTGCCGCGCCATAAGAGCGTGTGCAAAACGTGCGAACTGAAGCCGTTGTGCCGAATCGGCGCGTTGGTGGAGGACGAAGAAGAAAACGGTGTTGAGGAAAGCCGATGAGCGATGTCTATCAAAAGCTGATCGAAGAAGACCGACAGGCGCGCGTACAGGCGCTTGACGTGACGCAGTCGTTTTTGGTGCAGGCGCCTGCCGGTTCAGGCAAAACCGAACTTTTGATCCAGCGCATACTGGCACTGCTGGCGCAAGTGGATCGGCCCGAACGCATTCTGGCGATGACGTTTACGCGCAAGGCAGCAGCAGAAATGCGCGAACGTATTGTCACGGCGTTGCGTGGCGCGCACGATAATACATCGCTAACATCGCCGCACGGGCAACAGACCCGCGACCTTGCGCGGGCGGCGTTGGCGCAGGATGCGAAGCAACAATGGCATTTGATCGAGCAGCCGTCACGCTTGCGGGTGATGACGATTGATGCTTTTTGTGCGCAGTTGTTGCGACAAGCGCCGTTAACGAGTCGCTGGGGTGCGATGCCGTCGTTCGAAGAATTTGTTCAGCCGCGCTACGAAGCAGCGGTGCGCGAGGCGTTGCATGACGCCAATGAGCAAGCGCAACCGTTCTGGCGCGAGATACTCGGGACACTGGGCAATAGTGGCAACAGGCTGGTGGACACGATGAGCTTGTTGCTGGCGAAGCGTGAGCAATGGCTACCATTGCTCGGCAGTATGTCGCAGCAGGATCAGCGGGAGACGCTGCAAAAAGTCCTGTCGGCAGAGATCGGAAACGAATTGACGAAAATTCGTGACGCGCTGCAACGGATGTGGTCGGCGACAGAGCGCGAGACTTTGCGTTCTGCGATACGCTACGCGGCGGGCCATCTCGATGCCGGTAGCGCGACGAAAGCGCAAGCACAGACATTGACGATGTGCGCGGAGCGTAAGGACATCTGGCCTTTGCCTGAACCGGAGGCTTTGGCTGACTGGCGGCGGTTGGCCGATTGGTTGTTGACGAAAACAGAAGGAAGCTGGCGCAAGAGTTTCAGGAAAAGTGAAGGTTTCCCGGCAAAGAAAGATGGCGGCGACGCGGCTCAAAAAGAAGCGATAACGAAACTTTTGGCGGAGCAATGCGGTGACAGCGCCGTGTTAGCGCGTGTACATGTTTTGCCGTCGGGACAGTATCACGATGATGAATGGCGGTTCATCGATGCTTTGCTGTCTTTGCTTCCGCAGTTATTGGCGCATTTTCAACTGATGTGCGCTCAAGACGGCGTGATTGATTTTGCCGAGGCTCAGTTGGCGGCGATTGAAGCGTTGGGGGAAGAGGAGGTGCCGAGCGATTTGTTGTTGACGCTCGACATGCGGATTGAACATTTGTTGATCGACGAATTTCAAGACACATCGCAGACACAGATAACGCTGCTCCAAAAGTTGACGGCGGGTTGGCAACCCGGCGACGGGCGAACATTGTTCGCAGTCGGCGACCCGATGCAATCGATTTACCGCTTCCGGCAGGCTGAGGTCGGTTTGTTTCTCGAAGCGCAGTCGGCGCGGCGCATCAACGATGTTCCGGTGACGTTGCTGACGTTGACGCGTAACTTTCGCTCGCAGGCAAGGTTGATCGATTGGACGAATACGGTTTTCCCGGAAGTGTTTGCGCGTGACCAGGACGCATGGCGCGGCGCGATGACGTTCAAGGCGTCAGCGCCGACGAAGGTGGCGACAAAAGAAGGGGTAACAGTGCGTGTGCTGTCCGATCCGGTTGAAGAAGGCGCGTATGTAGCGCAACAAGCGGCGGAGGCGTTGAATCGCGGCGCGTGTGATGTGGCGATTCTGGTGCGTGGACGTTCGCATTTGAAAGACGTTCTTCCCGCGTTGCGTGCGCAAGGCATTGCGTTCACGGCGGTACGGCTCGACCGTCTCGGCGACAGACAGGTGATTACCGACCTCCTGATGTTGACACACACGCTGATACAGCCCGACGACGAACTGGCTTGGCTGTCGGTGTTACGTGCGCCTTGGTGCGGATTGACGCTGGCCGATTTGACGGCGTTGGCGCGAGCGCGAACACTTTTTCCCCTCCCCCCTCGCGGGGGAGGGTGCCCCGACAAACCCCCGTCCGTCTCCGACGGACACCCCCTTTTCAAAGGGGGCAAGGCGGGAGAGGGGGAAAAACAATCGTTGCGATGCTGGCGCGAATGGCTAACAACGTTGCCGGAAAACATTAGCGGATTAAGCGAAAGCGGCTATCGGCGTCTGACACATTTGCTGCAATGCTGGCGGACGGCGTATGAAGCCAGCCATGACCGTTTGGCGCAACGTGTTTACCGCTATTGGCTGGCGTTGCAAGGGCCCTCCTGTTTGGACGAGCGCACCGATGCGCTGGCGGCGGCGCGTTTCTTCGAATGCCTCGATGCGGAAGAAGCGGCGGGCGAAGTGCTTGACTGGCCGTTGTTCAAACGTCGTCTCGACGAAGCCTTTTTGCCGGAGGACGTGATCGACGCGGAAGAAACGGGCGCTCGCGTCAAGGTGATGACTTTGCATCAGGCCAAGGGGTTGCAGTTCGATACGGTCATCATGCCGGGGTTGGGGCGAGGCACAGGAAAGTCGGAAACGCCGTTGTTGCGTTGGCGACAAAGGCCGCAGGGATTGTTGCTGGCGGCACGTCGATCCAAAGCGGATAAAGATGTTCGCTCCGGCTTGGAAGGCTATTTGAAGCTTCTCGAAAAAGAAGAGGAACAGCACGAGTTGACACGCTTGTTGTACGTTGGCGTGACGCGCGCGGAACGGCAACTGGTTTTGACGGCTGTCGTCAAAGTGAAAGAAAACAAGACAAACGAAGATAACGGCAACTCACCCCAATGCGCTGCGCCGAGGAAAGGATCGGCGATGGCACTGTGGTGGAATGCGTTGTGCGCGAAAGGGATGATAGCGTTGCCCGTAACAGAAACGGTGGCAGTAACGCCTTCTTCGCTTGTTGAAAATGATTCCGGCTTGCCGTTGCGGCGGCTGCCGGGATCGTGTTTTGGATATAAGGATGTTTTGACAACGACGGAAAAGCCGCGTTCGCATGCAGCGCTGCGAACGTTCAACGAAGCGAATGTTGCGGCGCGGCATGTTGGGACAGTAGTGCATGACTGGTTGTCGCGGGTAGGCGTTCCCGGCGGTTGGCGGTTGCAGGATTGGACGCCGACATTTCTGGAAGCGCAGCGCGAAACGATTGCTTACAGTTTGACCGAGCTTGGCGTGACGATGGCGCAACGCGAAGCTGCAACGCGGCGCGTGATTGCGGCACTGAGCGCGGTGCGCGACGATCCATTCGCGCAATGGATGCTCGATTCGGCGCGGGAAGCTGCGCGTAATGAATGGGCGCTTTCGGCGATTTCAGAATCCTCTCATACGGACAACCGCCATGTTCGGTTGGATCGGACGTTCATCGACAACGGTGTTCGCTGGATTGTCGACTATAAAATAGCGGAAACCGATTCAGCGGATGTCGAAGCCTGGCTCGATGCGGAGGCCGAACG
>JAISPI010000072.1 GCA_031275075.1 Burkholderiales bacterium
CGCTGTTCGGAGTAATTGTCGTCGCGGCTTTGCCACAGCGCGGCAATGACGCGGATCAAGTCATCGTCGTCGGCGCCGTTGCGCAACAGCGCACGGATATCGCAGCCACTATTGGCAAAAAGGCAGGTGAACAACTGGCCATTGGTCGATAGGCGCATCCGTGTGCAATCGCAGCAAAACGCTTGTGTGACCGAGGAGATCACGCCGATTTCGCCGCTGCCGTCTTTGAAGCGCCAACGTCCGGCCACTTCGCCGTGGTAATTGGAATCGACGGGTTCAAGCGGAAATTCGGCGTTGATGGTGTCAACGATTTCAGCGGCGGAAACAACGTCGTCCATTCGCCAGCCGTTGGTGGCGCCGACATCCATAAATTCAATGAAACGCACGATGTGACCGCTGCCTTTGAAGTGGCGGACCAACGGCAAAATCGCGTTTTCGTTAATGCCGCGTTTGATGACGGCGTTGATTTTGATCGGCGTCAGTCCAGCGCGGGCGGCGGCATCAATGCCTTCGAGCACGCGGGCGAGCGGAAAATTCACGTCGTTCATCCGGCGGAAGGTGGCGTCGTCGATAGCGTCGAGACTGACGGTGATTCGTTTCAGGCCGGCGCTACGCAGGCTTTGTGCTTTTTTGGCGAGGATCGAGGCGTTGGTGGTCAGCGTCAGGTCGATGCCGTCGATGGCCGCCAGCATTTCGATCAACCGTTCGATGTTTTTGCGCAACAACGGTTCGCCGCCGGTCAGCCGGATTTTGTGTACGCCCAGACGGGAGAACAGCCGCGCCAACCGGGCGACTTCCTCAAAACGTAACAGTTCATCGTGTTCCAGAAAAGCATGGTCGCGGCCAAACGCGTCTTTCGGCATGCAGTACATGCAGCGAAAGTTGCAACGATCCGTTACCGAGATGCGCAGGTCGCGCAACGGGCGTTGCCGCCGGTCGAGAAGGGGAATCGGCAGCGTTTCAGGTCGGGCAAGACGCATATCGTGCAAGGCTTGCTGAAATTGTTGCCGCGCAAGCTCGGTCGCGTCGAGCAAAGAGATCGTTTTTGTCATAACCTGTTCCGGGAATGCCGAATTTTAACAAAGATCGTTTCTATGGGAGGGTTCTGCGATACCGGGTTTTGCGGCGCATGAAAAGGAAAAGACCGGAAAGGAAAAAGCCGGGGAGGGAAAGGCATTCCAGTGGCTGGTAGAATCACGCCTTTCCGCGGGCGCCGAGCCGTCGCCGGCCGACCGGGCGTTGAGCCGCTACCGGTTGTTGACCGGAGATGTTGCGCGGCGGTTTTGCCTTTGTTTGCTGGAGCGGCAATTTGCCGCCCGCAGTACGGGAACCGCGACCGACAGGGCGTGGCGGGCGAGTGTCGGCGAAAGGCATTTTGTCGGGATCGTCCAGTTGCCGTGCTTGTCGGGCGGACAGCGGTTTGACCGCCAACCCATGACGGTTGATGGCGCCGGGGAGGGCAGGTTTCATGGTTTTTGCGGTTTTTTTCGCGGGACGTTTGACCGGTTTTGGCGCGGCCTCCGCTTTGGGTGGCGCCGGACGCCAGAGGATGATCAGTTTGCCCACATGTTGTACCGGAGCGCAGGCCAGTTGGTCGCAAATGGTGAGCTGTAACGCTTCGCGTTCGGCGCGGTCATCGTTGAAAATGCGTACTTTGATGAGTTCGTGGGCATTCAGGGCACGGTCAATTTCGCGCAGTACAGCCGATGTCAGCCCGTGTTGGCCGATCATGACTACGGGATCAAGCGCATGCGCCTGGGCGCGCAAAGCGCGGCGTTCAGTGGGGGTCAGTGTCAGTAACATGCGGCAAGTGTACCTGAACCGATAGGGGATAGCGTCAAACCCGCAAATAAAGTTACGCTTCAGGGTGGTTTACAAGGCAAAGAATTTCGAGGCAAGGTACTAAAAAAGATGGCGAGTCTTAACAAGAGCGGGAAAAAGCATCGCTTTGGCAAAGCGTGGATGCACGAGCATGTCAACGATCCCTATGTGAAGGAAGCGCAACGCCGGGGTTTTCGTTCGCGGGCGGCGTTCAAGCTGATTGAACTGGTTGACCGGGATCAGTTGTTGCGAGCTGGAATGACGGTGGTCGATTTGGGGGCGGCGCCTGGAAGCTGGTGTCAGGTGATACGCGAACGGCTGGGCGGGCAAGTGAAGATCGTCGCCATCGATTTGTTGCCGATGGACGGGATAGGTGGCGTTGATTTTATTCAGGGTGATTTTTCAACGGAAGAAAGCTTGCGGGCGGTGCGGGAGACACTGAAAGGTGCGCCGGTCGATCTTGTATTGTCGGACATGGCCCCCAATCTGTCAGGGGTAGAAGCGGCGGATCAGGCGCGTAGCGTCGGGTTGGCCGAGCTGGCGCTGGAGTTTGCGGCGCTTCATCTGCGCGAAGGCGGCGATTTTGCGGTCAAGTTGTTTCAGGGAGCAGGCAGCGACACGTTCCGAAAGCAGGCGGCGACGCATTTCGACAAGGTGTATGTGCGCAAACCGAAGGCTTCACGCGGTCGCAGCCGGGAAATTTATGTTGTCGGGAAGGGATTTCGCAGGGCTTAAAAAGTGCATGAGTCGAGTTTTACCGGCAGTGACAGGGTTTTAGACTGGTCTTAAGCCGCCAGCGCCGTTAAAATTATATGCTAAGTTGAAAACATGGGGCTGGAAAGTGCGTGGCGTGAAGCAGAAATGCGGGCAGAAATGCGGACAAAAATGCGAGCGCGACGAAAGTCTCATCAGGCAAGGAGTGGGCATTGAATAATTGGGCAAAGAATTTTGGTATCTGGTTGGTGATTCTGGCGGTCATTCTGATGGCGGTCAGGCAGTTCGATAATCAGCAAGGCGCTAACGAGCCGATCGCTTATTCCGATTTCAAGGAACAAGCGAAAAACGGCAGCGTCGAGTCGGCGGTGATCGAAGGGCAAAAAATTCTCTGGAAAACCAAAAATGGTCAGAAGCACGTTACCTACAGCGCCAGTGACCTGTGGATGGTTGACGACCTGATCAAGAGCGGTGTCAAGGTTGAAGCGAAAGAGGCGAGCCGCAACTGGCTCGGCGATATTCTGCTTTCGGCGATTCCGCTGTTGCTGATCGTCGGCTTTTGGTTTTTCATCATGCGGCAGATGCAGGGGGGCGGCAAAGGCGGCGCTTTTTCGTTCGGCAAGAGCCGCGCCCGGATGCTCGATGATTCGAATAACGCGGTGACGTTTGCCGACGTTGCCGGTTGCGATGAAGCCAAGGAGGAAGTGCAGGAACTGGTCGATTTTCTGAGAGACCCATCGAAGTTCCAGAAACTCGGCGGCCGCATTCCGCGCGGTGTGCTGCTGGTCGGCGCGCCCGGAACCGGTAAGACGCTGCTGGCACGAGCGATTGCCGGTGAGGCGAAAGTGCCGTTCTTTTTGATTTCCGGCTCCGATTTTGTTGAGATGTTTGTCGGCGTCGGCGCAGCGCGTGTGCGCGACATGTTCGAACAAGCGAAGAAAAACGCGCCGTGTATTATTTTCATCGACGAAATCGACGCGGTAGGCCGTCAGCGCGGTGCCGGTCTTGGCGGCGGCAACGACGAACGCGAACAGACGCTGAACCAGATGTTGGTCGAGATGGATGGTTTTGAAGTCAACGCCGGTGTGATCGTCATCGCGGCGACCAACCGACCTGACGTGCTCGATCCGGCATTGTTGCGGCCGGGGCGTTTCGACCGGCAAGTGGTGGTGCCGCTGCCGGATATTCGCGGTCGCGAACAGATTTTGAAAGTCCATATGCGCAAGGTGCCGCTGTCCAGTGACGTGAAAGCGGATATCATCGCGCGTGGTACCCCCGGTTTTTCCGGTGCTGACCTCGCCAATCTGGTGAATGAAGCGGCGCTGTTTGCGGCGCGTTCCAACAAACGATTGGTTGACATGGGGGACTTCGAGCGCGCCAAAGAAAAGATTTTCATGGGGCCGGAGCGTCGCTCGATGATTCTCACCGAGGACGAAAAACGCGCGACGGCATACCACGAATCGGGACACGCCGTGGTGGCGCGTTTGTTGCCGGGAACCGATCCGGTGCACAAGGTAACGATTGTGCCGCGTGGGCGGGCGCTGGGGTTGACCTTGCAATTGCCGGAGCGTGATCGCGTCAGTCTGTACAAGGATCAGATGCTTAACGAGATCGCCATTCTGTTCGGTGGCCGAGTCGCGGAGGAGTTGTTTGTCCACCGGATTTCTACCGGAGCGTCGAATGACTTTGAACGCGCTACCAACTTGGCGCGTGACATGGTGACGCGCTACGGGATGTCGGAAAAAATGGGAACGATGGTGTACGGCGAAAACGAAGGCGAAATATTTCTTGGCCGGTCGGTAACGACACATAAAAACGTTTCGGAAACGACGATGCAGCAAGTCGATGCGGAAATTCGCCGGATCATTGATGAGCAATACGGTTTGGCGCGTCGTCTCCTGGAAGAAGGTCGCGATAAGGTTGAGGCGATGACGGCGGCGCTGATGGAATTCGAAACGCTTGATGCCGACCAGATCACCGATATCATGGAAGGCCGGTCGCCACGACCGCCGAAAATCGGGAGCAGCGGTGATGCGTCCGATTCGCCCGACGACGGTACGGTTGTCGAGAATCCCCAAACGGAGCCATCGGCCAATCCTGCGTAATAGCGCTGCGCCGTAAGTGTTATGAAAGTTTCGGGAGGGCGCATTAATCAGCGCCCTCTTTTTGTTTTAACGGAAACGATGATTGATCAAGAGAGCCGGAAATGAGTAACAGATTGGATGACGGAGCCGCTACGCTGACATTAGGCCCCCGCCGTTGGTTGCTTGACCGCCCTTATGTGATGGGTGTCGTCAACGTGACGCCGGATTCGTTTTCCGATTGCAGTAAACCGCTGAATTTCGAGAAGTCGCTGAAAGAAGCGTTGACGATGATCGATGACGGCGCTGATATCATTGACGTCGGTGGTGAGTCATCGAGACCCGGAGCTTCATCGGTTTCCGACGACGAGGAGTTGCGGCGGGTGCTGCCGTTGGTCGAGGCGCTGGTCGTTCGTGATGTGGCGGTGTCAGTCGATACCGTCAAGCCGGTTGTGATGAAAGCGGCGATTGACGCCGGTGCGGTAATGGTCAACGACATTCAGGCATTGCAGGCGCCAGAGGCGTTGTCTGTCGTGGCGCGCAGCCAGGCGGCGGTGTGTTTGATGCATATGCAGGGAGCGCCGCGCACGATGCAGGAAGCGCCGGTTTACGATGATGTGGTGGCTGAGGTGAAGGCGTTTTTGTCGGTGCGGGCGAGCGCATTGGAGGCAGCGGGTGTGGCGCGTGAACGGATCGTGCTTGATCCGGGGTTTGGATTCGGCAAGACAGTGGATCATAATCTCGCTTTGATGCGAAGTTTGCCGGAATTGGTGGCGTTAGGTTATCCGGTACTGGCCGGTTGGTCGCGCAAATCGACACTGGGTCATCTGACCGGTCGCGCCGTCGATGAACGTCTGGCGGCGAGTATCGCGGCGAGTTTGGCGGCGGTGGCGCAGGGCGCGGCCATCGTGCGGGTACACGATGTGCGAGAGACCGTTGATGCGCTGCGTGTATGGTGTACGATGGCACCGAGGCAGTTTCCGAAAGCGAAAGAAAAGCCGAAAGGATAGGCGATGACGAAACGGCGTTATTTTGGGACGGATGGGATTCGCGGACGTGTCGGTTCAGTGCCGATTACGCCTGAGTTTGCGCTGAAACTCGGCTGGGCGGCGGGGCGTGTGTTGGCGCGCGCTGTCGATTCTCGC
>JAISPI010000012.1 GCA_031275075.1 Burkholderiales bacterium
CGAAATCCGTCAAGCCGGCCGCCAAGGCTGCGGCAAAAACCGCAGCAAAAACGGTGCGCAAGCCTGCCGCTTCACCTCTTAAACGAAGCGCGGCGACGAAAACAGCCAGTGTTCGCAAAGCGGCAGCAGCAAAACAGGCCGCAGTAAAATCCCGTCAGGCAAAAAAAGCGGTTGTTTCGGCAAAGCCGCGCACCGCGCCTGCGCCAAAGAATGTCAAACCGTCTTCCTCGAAGAAGACGGCGACGGTTGCGAAGACGCCTAAGCGGGCGGCTCCCGTCGCAGAAAAGCGCACCGAAAAAACGAAAAAAGAAAGCCTCTCCCGTTCGGTGACACCGGTCAACACCAAACCCGCGAACGCCGCTTCCGCCAAAGAAGAAAAGGCTGCCCGGAAAGCTACGCCGACCAAAGCTGCCGAGACCGCGCTGGTCAATGCGGTTGCCAAGCTGGCTGAAACCTCAAAAACACCGGCTCCGAAAAAATCGGCGAAAACGCCCAAACTGGCCGATGAATTAAGCCTGCGAAACCTGCGCGAAGTATCGCCAGCCGAAGCTGAAGCCCGCAAACACCGATTGAAGAGCCTGATCGTCCTCGGTAAGGAACGCGGCTATTTGACTTACGCCGAAGTCAACGATCACTTGCCCGATGAAATCATCGACCCCGAGCAGATCGAAGGCATCATCGCGATGATCAACGACATGGGAATCCATGTCTACGATGAAGCACCCGACGCCGAAACCCTGCTGATGTCGGAAGCAGCGCCCACGACTCCCAGCGAAGATGTCGAAGAAGAAGCCGAAGCCGCTGCTTCAACGCTGGACTCCGAATTCGGTCGCACAACCGACCCGGTGCGGATGTACATGCGCGAGATGGGGACGGTGGATTTGTTGACCCGTGAAGACGAAATCGAAATTGCCCAGCGAATCGAAAAAGGTCTCAAATATATGGTCAACGCCATCTCGGCATGTCCGATGACCATTGCGCAAATTCTTGAGATGGCCGATAAAGTCAAAACCGGAGAGATGAGAATCGATGACGTGGTCGACGGCCTCACCGATCTTGAAGAAGAAACGGACGCTTTGCTGCGAATGGCCGACAGCGACAATTCCGATGATGAAGGGACTGAAGACGAGCGCGATGAAGACGAGGGCGACGATAACGGTGGCTCCGTCGCCGCCGAAAATCTGGCGCTCCTTAAAGAACGATCGCTCGAAAAACTCGAGGCGATGCGCAAACACTCCACCAAGATGCGCAGCATCATCGCCAAGGAAGGCGCCCAATCGCCTAAAGTGGACGCGCTTCAGAAGAAAATTTCGAACGAGTTGACGGGAATTCGTTTCTCGGTACGCGTTGTCGAACGCCTGTGCGAAGCAGTGCGTTCCGAAGTGGAAAACATCCGCCAGATCGAAAGCAAGATTCAAAACCTCGTCGTCGGACAGTCGGGAATGCCGAGGCCATTGTTCATTGAACGTTTCCCGCCCAACGAAATCAATCTAAAGTGGATCGACAAAGAAATTGCCTCCGAAGCGCTCTACAGCCAGCAACTGGCGCGTTTCCGGCAAGCCATCGTTGATGAACAAAAGAAACTGATTGATCTGCAAACCCGGGTGATGGTGCCACTCAAGGCGCTGAAAGACATCAACAAGCAGATGAACGAAGGCGAGAGGGACGCGCGCAAGGCCAAACGAGAAATGGCCGAGGCCAATCTGCGTCTGGTCATCTCGATTGCCAAGAAATACACCAACCGCGGTTTGCAATTTCTCGACTTGATCCAGGAAGGCAACATCGGATTGATGAAAGCCGTCGACAAATTCGAATACCGGCGTGGTTTCAAATTCTCGACCTATGCCACTTGGTGGATCCGGCAGGCCATCACCCGCTCGATCGCTGATCAGGCGCGAACCATCCGTATTCCGGTGCACATGATTGAGACGATCAACAAGATGAACCGGATATCGCGGCAAATCCTCCAAGAAACCGGCCAGGAACCGGAGCCGGCGTTGCTGGCCGAAAAAATGGAAATGCCGGAAGACAAGATCCGAAAAATCCTGAAAATCTCGAAAGAGCCGATTTCGATGGAAACGCCAATCGGCGACGACGACGATTCCCATCTCGGCGATTTCATTGAGGATTCGCTGGTCATTGCGCCCTCCGATGCGGCAGTCAATGCCAGCCTGCGCGATGTATGCAAGGAGATTCTCGACTCGCTGACGCCGCGCGAAGCCAAAGTGTTGCGCATGCGTTTCGGTATTGAAATGAATACCGATCACACCCTCGAAGAAGTCGGCAAACAATTCGACGTGACCCGCGAACGTATCCGGCAAATCGAGGCGAAAGCCTTACGCAAGCTACGTCATCCGTCGCGTTCCGAAAAGTTGCGCAGCTTCCTGGAAAACGAATAACCGTATTTTTTCTTGTATTTTCCCTTTATGCCGCCGCCTCTTCGCGGCGGCATTTTTTCGTCCCGTGCTATTGATGCGGCGCGACCATTCCCCATCAATAATGACTTTGCGATTTACCTTCTCTACAACAACCCGTTTTTTAAGACAGCGAGTCATTCCGTTTTCTTGACGCCTTTAACACGCCCATAGTTTAATTTTAGCGTTGTGTGTGCTTGATATTCCGATTGTTTTTTACTCTCTCTACAAAGGCGCTTTTATGAAAAAGACCGTGCTTGTTCTGGCTATTGCAGCGCTACCGATGACCGCATTCGCGCAATCCGAGGTCACGCTGTACGGCAAACTCAATCTTGCGGCCAATGCCGCCAAAATGTTCGGCAACAACCCCGATATGAAAACCACCGCCCGTATCGACGACAACGGTTCCCGGTTTGGCATCCGCGGCACCGAGGCGCTGGGCAATGGACTTAACGCCATTTTCCAGATCGAATCCTGGCTCAGCGGCGACGGCACCACCCTCAACGGCGGCAGTCGCGCCAACCAGCTAGGAGGTCGCGACACTTTCCTTGGCCTGCAAGGCGGTTGGGGTAAAGTCCGTTTGGGTCGCTTGTCCACGTATCAGAATTCCGACATGGAAACGATGACCCCTTGGAGCGGCCAGCTTGTCCTCGGTATCGACAGCATCGGCATCATGACCCGTTTTGACGGCCGTCTTAATAACGCGATCCGTTATGACTCGCCGAACCTGGCCGGCTTGGATCTGATGCTGATTTACAGTACCGACGAAGAACGTATCGGTAACAAGAACCGCTTTGTCTGGGGTGTCGGCGCGGGTTATACCCGAAACAATTTCTTCGTCAAAACCGGCTACACCCAATACCAAAAACAAAACGGCAACAGCGACAAAGACGGTAATTACTGGCGTATCGAAGGCGGTTACGACAGCACGCTGTCGATCATCGGCGCTTATCAGGAATCAACGCAGTACGGCGCCTCGGCAACCGGCGGCACCAACAGCATCTGGATGCGCCCGACCGGTAATTACAGTAGCGGCGTATTAGGCGCTTCGACGGTTGCTTTCGGCGGCAACGACAAGATGAAAACCCAAGAAGCGGCGATCACCGCCAGCTACCAGTTGGGCAGCCTTACCCCACGCGCCAGCTTCGTCTGGGGCGCAGATGCCAAAGTCAACGGGAAAAAGCTTAGCGACAGCGGCTATAAGCAATTCATCATTGGCGCCGACTATGTGTTGAGCAAACGTACGACCGCCTATGCTGCTTTCGGCTATATCTGTTACGACAGCGATAAATACACCGACGGCCGCCACGATAATGAGTCCATGCTCTCAATCGGCTTGACGCATTCTTTCTAAGTCGCGTGCTTGACCACGCCTGACAAAAACCGCCGCGAAACGTGGCGGTTTTTTTATGCGGCGGTTTTGTTATTGTCGTGTCGCCCACCGCTTTTCTCCTCCCTCCCCTCGCGGGAGAGAGGGGGCATTTTACCAAATCCTTTGTGTTCTTTGCGTTCTTTGCGGTTAAAACGGTCTTTTGCTTTTGTGTTTATTTCTCAATCACACAATCGACAAAATACTGTTTCTTGCCATCGATCACTTCTGAAATCAGTCCGTGAATATCGGTTTCAAAACCCGGGAACGTGTGGT
>JAISPI010000095.1 GCA_031275075.1 Burkholderiales bacterium
TTGGTGGGCCCCCTGGGAGTCGAACCCAGCACCAACGGATTATGAGTCCGCTGCTCTAACCATGCATGAGCTAGAGGCCCGTGAAACCAAGCAGGGATAGTATCAAAAACAACAGTTGCTGCGATACTGTAACCGCAGAGAAAAGCCTCTGGCGCCACTTTCCCGTAGCATTTCCCCTTTATTCGACCTTTCTGTCAAGCAACCGTTTTTTCGTCCTCGCTCATGGCACGCGGGTTTTTTCGCTCGCCCTGTTGGCGGGGACGGCAAGGGATGGCATAATGACGCCCTTTCGGGGTGTAGCGCAGTCCGGTAGCGCGCTTGCTTTGGGAGCAAGATGTCGGGAGTTCGAATCTCTCCACCCCGACCAGATTCTTGGCAGGCGTAACACGGTTTCCCTACGGAGCGCCCGTAGCTCATCTGGATAGAGCACCGGCCTTCTAAGCCGGGGGTAACAGGTTCGAATCCTGTCGGGCGTGCCAAATCCGTGTACACGCCGGCAACAGTTTTACGGTGGCTGTAGCTCAGTTGGTAGAGTCCCGGATTGTGATTCCGGTTGTCGTGGGTTCGAGCCCCATCAGCCACCCCAAAATTTAAGGGGTTACGTGTGTCCGAACGAACTCGGAAGAACGTAGCTTTTTTTATCGCTCACTTCCCGATTCAAGCGCCCGACGGCAGGTAACGCGCCATGACCCGATAGAGGTCTTCGCACAATGCGCCAAAATCGCCACGCGCGGCAACATCGGCAATGGCTTGCGCGCTCATCTGCCGGTAGCGATCAGGATCACCCGTCAACCGTAAAACCGCATCTGCCAATGCTTCCGGGTCGAGCATTTTCGGCGGCGCCAGACGGTCGGTATCCGGCCAATAGACGAGCGGTGAAAAATCGGTCGATGCTTGTGTTAATGCCTTGTATGTTTCGCGTGACAGCGTTGGCGTAAGGCAAATCCCTGTCACGCCGTCGCGCACCGCTTCCGGCAAACCATCGACAGCCGCAGCGATGACCGGCACACCCCATGCTGCTGCTTCGATACAGGTTAATCCAAACGTTTCGTGCATCGACGCGCTGATATAGAGATCAATCTCTTGGTAAAACGTGGATATGTCGTCGAGTAAACCGACCAGTCGAACCTGCTCCTGCAATCCTTCTCTTGCAATCAACGCTTTGAGCATTGCCTGTTCTGATCCTGTTCCGGTGATGATCGCCTCAGCTTCGATGCCGCGTGCGCGTAACGCCTTGACTGTCAATACCAACAGGCCGAAACATTTTAACGGCACCAGCCGACCGGCGCTTCCCAGCATCAGAGGCCGATTGTTTTTCAATGTGCGCGGCGCTATCGGTTTTTCGACAGGTAGCACTCCGGGGCGCAGTGCATTCAAACACACGTCAATCGGCTGCGTGATTTGATATTTCAGTTGCAGCATCCGTCTGGCCGCCTGCGATACCGCGATCACGCCATCGACACGCCGAAAAAACGCTTTCTCTAACGCTGGCGTCTGTTCATACCAAGCGCCGCCGTGTTCGTAATACACCGTCGGACATGGCCAGCGAGCGCCATGTGAAGACCTCCGAACATCGGTAAACTGATTCCAGATCAGAATCAAATCGGGCTGTAACTTGCGAATCAAACGTTCGCGGTTGGCGGCGCGCAGCGCCCGCGGCCATTTGGGCACCCGAAGCCCTGAAAATTCGCTGACGCTGAAAAATGGTGAATGATGGAGAATCGCCTCACGAATCGCCGGCGCAATGGCAGGATGGTCGGCAACCGTAAAATGCTGCACTGGGAACGGTGGTGGGTGTGCCAAAAAATCGGCAAACATGCGCTCGACACCACCGACCGTCCGCACATTAACGAGATGCAAAAGGCGCTTCGGTGTTTGCGTTTCGCTCACGGTCTGCGCCCCGTTTGGGCAATCGCTCGACGATATGTTTCGAGCGTAACATTCATCATGTGATCGAACGTCATTTCGCGCTGCGCCCGCTCGTAAGCAGCGTCACGGTATTTTACGGCTTGCCGTGGCGATGAAAGCAATGCCCGAATAGCGTCGCACAACGCTTTTACGTTTCCTGGCTTACACAACATGCCTGTTTCGCCGTCGGTGATCATCTCCGGCAAACCGCCAACTTTGGTGGCAATAATGTTACGCCGCATCAGTGCTGCTTGCGCAATCAATCGTGTTCGTGCCTCTGTGCTGATGGAGGCGACTACAACAATATCCGCCAGCGCCAGATAACGTTCGATATCGTCGTGATAGCCGAGAAACAGGATATCGTTCCCCAATGCGTCGCCCGCAGCTTTCATCACATCTTCGCGGTACGCTGATGTTTGTGTTGTTGCTTCACCGACTTGAATAAACGTTAACGGCGGCAGATTTTCCGGATCGGCCAATAACATCCGCGCTGCCTCAACAAAGTAACGTTGTCCTTTGTCCGGCCGGATCATGCCGATGTTGGCAATCACCGTTCGGTTGCCGTCGATTCCCAACGTCTTTCGCAAATCGCTGGCATCAACGTCCGGGCAAAACCGTACCGGATCGACACCGGCCGGCACTACCGTAACCCGCTCAGGGCGCGTCAATCGTTGCGCACTCAACACCTCGCAGACCTTAGCCGCCGTTACCAACACGCCATGATTTCCATACCGCCAGAGGAAAACATGAAATCCTTTTTCCTTAACCAAGTCCGTGACGTGACGGGTGCGCACCACGGCCACTGAGGTCAACCATTTCACATAAGCGCCGTAACTGCCGTCTCGGCTCCCGTGGCAGTCGAGAACATCAATACGCTCACGTTTCAGAAAACGTAATAACGCTATCAACGTTGGAGGATGCAACGATCCTCGTAACGACAATGCAAACGTCGGCAAACCACGCTTCTGCGCTTGCGCCAGAATTTTCGATCCCGGACGCGCAACGATCGTTGTTGGATAACCCTGCGTATTGAGCCATTCTGTTTGCTCGACGATACGCAGTTCCTGCCCCCCCCATTCCATGGAAGATTCAAAATGGGCGACACGAAAAGAGGTCATGTTCCCTCCTGTCGCGGCGATAATCTCACGAGAACTGCCAACAGCGTAATGAACAGCATCGTTGCTTCACGGCTGAAAAACAACACGTCCGTCAGCCCTGAAAAAACATAAGCGAAGACCACTCCCAATAGCGCCAAATTTCTCGGCGCCGCGCGCCAGCCCAAAACAGCCACCGTAAAATACACCAGCAACAACAAAACGCCGCCCACCACGCCGCGCAATGACAGTTCCTCAAGCAGTTCGTTGTGCATGTTGACCTGGCTGTAATGCATGGCAACAGGATCCAAACGATGCTGCGCGACTGCTTCACTGATGATCTCTGCGCGTTTCTGATAGCCGCCACCCCATAGCGGCGCCTGTTCCAGCACCATCACGCTTCCCCGCCACAGTTCAAAGCGGGTTCCAATCGAGGTTGCCCGATTTTCACCGGAAGCGTATTGGGTAATATCGGAATACGCTTCCATCAAACGCGGTTTGACCAGATAGGGGTAGCTACAGACCAGTACGACCGCCATCAACAGCGACGCCATTCCCCATATTTTCCATTTGCGCGCGCGCGCGCTCAAGGCAAGCAACAATACGCCGCCGATAAAAAAGCAGAGCAGTGCAGCGCGCGTTTCCGACCACAAGATAATGCCCAACGCCAGCAAACTGACACACGCCAATAGCCCCCAGCGTTTCCTTTCGCCGATCTGTCGCATTAACTGCAAACCAAAGTACGCAAAACTTACTGCGACTGCTTCATAGGAAAAAATCGTCGCTCGCTGATCGCGTTCATCCCTTTCCTGTTGCAAAATAAGCTCATGGCCAGCAGCAATGACCAGACTGAGCATCAGCGTAATACACAATGCCTGAAACCAACGTTCATGAAAAGGCGGTTGACGTGTCGACAGGTACCCGATCAGCAACAACCCCATCAAAAACCGATTGGCCGTTGATAGATGCACCTGCAACGCATCAGCCGCCGGAAAAAATGTTTTTGTTTCCATTAGCGTATAACCGATCCGGTAAAGCGCAAAAATGGCCAGCACCGCCAGCAGAAATAATATTTCGTTGTCAGGACGTTTTCTGTCTAAAGCCCACCCGATTCCGGCCAAACCGCACACAAAATAAAAAATCTTGCGCGCCTCGGAAGGAAATGGCATGGCCAATAACAATACCACCAGAACCAGACCATAAACGCCCCATTCCAACCAGGGCGTTTTTGCTATGCCGTCGCTATTAACACCATTCCATTTCATGTTATTTCCACTGACGCAATTCTTTTCTGTTCTGTAAAAACAGACGTTTGTGG
>JAISPI010000105.1 GCA_031275075.1 Burkholderiales bacterium
AGCGCAAAGGCCAGCAGATGCGGCAAGTGCGATACGGCGGCAAAGATTTTATCGTGTTGTTCGGGCAACATCGTCAATGTTTGCGCGCCGCAGGTCTGCCACATTGTGATGACTTTTTGCACAGCATCGGCATCGGTTTCGGCCAGCGGCGCGATGATTACATGACGGTTTTCGTATAGCGTAGCGAACGCTGCTGCTGCGCCTGAATGTTCAGTGCCGGCAATCGGGTGCGCCGGGACGAATCGCGCAAAAGCCGCTTTTGGACAAGATGCATACGCGTTCCGCGCCGCAGCGACTACGTCCTGTTTGGTGCTGCCCGCATCGGTGATCACGGCGTCTTTTGCTATCACAGGCAAGAGTCGCTTCAACAATTCTTCGATCTGCGCGACCGGCACGGCGAGCAACACGAGGTCGGCGTCGCGCAATTCATGCGTCCAGTCTTCGTCGAGCGTATAGGCACGGTCGATCACATTGCCGCGCAGCGCATCGTCGAGGTTGGCGCGGGTGCGGCCAATGCCGACCACTTCGCCTACTGCGCCATGCGCTTTCAACGCCAGTGCGCACGACCCTCCGATTAAGCCGACGCCGAAGACGATGAGTTTTCTGATGACAGGAGAGGTGTCCACTGTTCGCACAATTATTCTCTCTCTCCCCTACCCCTCTCCCGCTGGCGGGAGAGGGGATTGGGAATGATCAACTTGCCGATGATGAGAGAGATATTCACAGCGCGCATGATTATTTTTCCCACCTGCAAAGGATAGAGAGTCCTTTGTGGTCTTTGCGTTCTTTGCGGTTAAACAGATTTTACTGTTCATATCACCGCCACCGGATACGATCCCAGAATTTTCAGAAACGGCGCCAGTTGGCTGAGTTTTTTTAACGCGGCACTCACCTTCGGATCGTTGCGATGCCCTTCCAGATCGACGAAGAAGAAATACTCCCACAAGCCGGTACGTGCTGGCCGCGATTCGAGCCGTGTCATCGACACGCCGTGTTCCATCAGTGGTTCCAACAAATGGTAAACAGCACCCGGTTTGTTCGGTGCCGACATGATCAGCGAGGTCATGTCACGTCCGGAGGGTTCCGGCGATTGTCCGCCCAGCACCCAGAAGCGCGTCGTGTTGTTCGGCATGTCTTCGATGTGCGGCACCAAGATGTTGAGTTGGTACAGCGCCGCGGCGTTTTCGCCGGCGATAGCGGCTGCGTCTTTCGAAGCCGCCGCCAAACGCGCTGCCTCGGCGTTGCTGCCTACGGGTGTGTATTCTGCACTTGGCAAATGTTGCGCCAACCATTGCGCGCATTGCGCTAATGATTGTGGGTGCGAATAGACGGTACGAATTGCGTCAAGCGAAGTTGCCTGCGAAATCAGGTTCTGCTGGACGCGCAGTTTCACCTCGGCGCAAATTTGCAGGGACGTGTCGAGCATCAAATCGTGCGCCCGGCCAACGGCGCCTTCGGTTGAATTCTCGATTGGCACGACCGCGTACTGGTTCTGTCCTTTTTCGACAGTTCGCACCACTTCGTCGAGCGTTACGCATGGCTGCGCATCCACAAAAGAACCGAAATGCCGAGATACCGCCGACTCGCTGAAAGTTCCGGCCGGCCCCAGATACGCAACACGCAACCGTTGCTCCAACGCCCGACAGGCACTCATCACTTGCCGATAAAAATGCGCAACGACCTCATTATCGAGCGGCCCCTGATTTTCAGCCAGCAATCGGTGCAATACCTGTGCCTCACGCTCAGGCCGATAAACCGGTTGCTTATCCTTGATATGACCAATCTCCTGCGCGTGGGCGGCACGCTCGTTCAACAAACGCAACAACGCGCTGTCGATTGCGTCAATCGCCTCACGATGTATTTTGAGCGCATCATCGAGCGATGCTTGTGACGTGGGTTCTACCATGAGCGTTCTGAAAAAGGGAAAGTATCATTGTACGGCGGCGTCATCGAATTACACCAGAAAAAAGGGGCCTGATGTGATCAGGCCCCTTGAATTGGTTGCGGGGACAGGATTTGAACCTGTGACCTTCGGGTTATGAGCCCGACGAGCTGCCAGCTGCTCCACCCCGCGTCAGAATTTAGAATTGTAACGTATTTTCATTTTCAAGTCAAATCAACTGTTTGCGCATAAACGTTTTTACCTCTTCAGCATCCGCCGGTAACACCACATAATGCTGTGGACACTGTTCAAGATTGGCATAAATCGCCGGCCGCGGCGGTGTTTTTCCAAGCGCTTCTTCGATGGTTTCCGCAAATTTCGCCGGCAGCGCCGTCTCAATGCACAACAGAGGTACGCCGATTTCGCGGTGCTCTCGCCCAACTTTGACGCCATCGGCGGTGTGAGGATCAATCATGACGCCGTAACGCTGATAAACGTCGCGAATCGTTTGCAGACGGTCAGCGTGGGTGCTGCGGCCGGAAACGAACCCCGATGCCTGTACCCGCTGCCAATATGCCTGATATTTCGGCTCCGTCAGGTCGAAGCCGCCGTGCTGCGCCAGTTGTCCCCACAGTTCGCGCATCACCGCCCCGTCACGACCAACACAATCGAAGATGTAGCGTTCAAAATTGGACGCTTTGGAGATGTCCATCGACGGGCTGGAAGTTGCGTGCGTTTCTTCCGGCGCGCGCGGACGATAACAACCGCTTTTGAAGAACTCGTCGAGCACATCGTTTTCGTTGGTTGCCAGAATGAGCCGCCGCAATGGCAACCCCATTTGTCTGGCGATATGCGCTGCCAGAATATTGCCGAAGTTCCCGGAAGGTACGGCCACATCAAGCAGTTCGCTGTTCTCGCGCGTCGCCGCAAAATAGCCTTTGAAGTAATAAACGATTTGCGCCATCACGCGCGCCCAGTTAATCGAATTTACTGCACCGAGGTGGTATTGCGCCTTAAAAGCGGCATCGCCGCCAACGGCTTTGACAATATCCTGGCAACAGTCGAACGTTCCTTCGATGGCCATATTAAAGATGTTGGGATCGTCGAGCGTGTACATTTGCGCCTGCTGAAACGCGCTCATCCGTTTGTGCGGCGACAACATAAACACTTTGATGCCGCGTTTGCCGCGCATCGCATATTCAGCCGACGAGCCGGTATCACCCGATGTCGCGCCGAGGATGTTGATCTCGCGCCCTTCCCGCTCCAACACATATTCAAACAGATTGCCCAACAACTGCAAGGCGATGTCTTTGAACGCCAGCGTCGGCCCGTTCGACACGCACAAAAGCGATAGCCCCGACTCCAACTCCCGCACCGGCGTAATCTCAGCGTTGCCGAAAATCTCCGACGTATAGGTTTTATCGATGATTGTTTTCAACGCATCGCGCGGGATGTCGTCAACAAAACGTGAAACGATTTCCAGGCACAACGCCGGATACGACAATGGCCGCCAGGCATCGAGTTCGGCCTGCGGATAGCTTTCGGGCATCGACAAACCGCCGTCAGCAGCCAGCCCTTCAAGTAAAACCGTTGAAAACGGCGCCGACGTTTGTCCGCCGATCAAGCCGCCGCGCGTCGATAAATAACGCATCAGTACAGTCCCTCCATTCTGATCAGCGCACACTCGCCCTTGACACTCGGCAACGCCTCGATTTTCGCCAATGCCGCGCGCACATTTTTTTCGATTGCGTGGTGTGTTAGAACGATGATGTCGACTTCTTCACCGTGCGTCGCCTCTTTCTGCAAAAACGCTTCAATCGAAATTGCATGATCGGCAAGAATCCGCGTAATATCAGCCAATACGCCCGGCTGATCGAGTACCCGCAAACGCAAATAATAGCTGGTACAAACCTCGCTGATTGGCAGAATCGGAATGGTGCTTAACCGATCGGGCTGGAACGCCAGATGCGGCACACGATGTTCGGGATCGGCGGTATGCATGCGCGTCACGTCAACAAGATCGGCGATCACTGCGCTTGCTGTTGGTTCCGAACCGGCGCCAGCGCCATAGTAAAGCGTTGGCCCAACGGCGTCACCCTTGACCAGCACCGCATTCATCGCGCCTTCAACATTGGCGATCAATCTTTTTACCGGAATCAGCGTCGGATGTACACGCAATTCGATACCCTGTTCTTCAACGCGCCGCGTAATGCCCAACAATTTGATCCGATAACCCAATTCCTCAGCGTAGCGAATGTCTTCGCGAGTCAATTTCGTGATGCCTTCAGCGTAAGCCTTGTCGAACTGCATCGGAATCCCAAACGCAATCGACGCCATGATCGTCAGCTTGTGCGCCGCGTCGACGCCCTCGACATCGAAGGTTGGATCGGCTTCGGCGTAACCCAGACGCTGCGCTTCTTTCAACACTTCCGCAAACGGCGCACCGGTCTCGCGCATCGTCGATAAAATAAAGTTGGATGTACCGTTGATGATGCCGGCAATCCATTCAATTCGGTTGGCGCTCAATCCTTCCCGCAGCGCCTTGATGATCGGAATACCGCCTGCGACCGCCGCCTCAAACGCCACCATGACGCCCTTATCGTGCGCCGCTGCAAAAATTTCGGTACCGTAATGTGCCAGCAATGCTTTGTTCGCCGTCACCACATGTTTGCCGTGCGCAATCGCATCAAGCACCAGTGTACGCGCGATGGTCGTTCCGCCAATCAATTCACAAACGATGTCAATTTCCGGATCGCGCACGATCTTGGCGGCATCATCCAGCACCGTAATACCACGGCACTCTGCCCTCGCCCGTTCAAGAGAACCATCGGCGGCACGCGCCGCCACATGAGTAATGATGATTTCGCGCCCGGCCCGGCGGCTGATTTCGCCCTGGTTGCGTTGCAACACTTTCCAGACACCGCTGCCAACGGTGCCGAATCCTAAAAGGCCAACCTTTAACGGTTTCATATTTTTCCTTTTCTATTTCACAAGGTAGGTTGGGTCAGATGAGACCATCTTCACGGAACATCTGCTTGATACCGCGCAGCGCTTGCCGCGAGCGCGCCTCGTTTTCGATAAGCGCAAAACGCACATGATCGTCGCCGTATTCGCCGAAACCGATGCCGGGCGACACCGATACCTTCGCCTGCGCCAGCAGTTTTTTAGCAAACTCCAGTGACTTTAGCGGCAGGTACGGCTCCGGCAGTTTCGCCCAGATGTACATCCCCGCCTTCGGTATATCGACCATCCAACCAAGCTCGTGCAACCCTTTAACCATCACATTGCGGCGGCTTTCGTACTTGGCAGCGATTTCACGCACACAATCATCCGGCCCTTCGAGCGCCGCGATCGCCGCTACCTGAATCGGCGTAAACGTGCCGTAATCGTTGTAGCCCTTGATTCGCGCCAGCGCCGCCACCAATTCGCGGTTGCCGACCATAAAGCCGATACGCCAACCCGCCATGTTATAGCTCTTCGACATCGTGAAAAACTCCACCGCAACATCGCGCGCGCCCGGCACCTGCATGATCGAGGGCGCTTTCCAGCCGTCGAAAGTGATGTCGGCGTAAGCCAAATCCTGCACGACGAAAATACCGTATTCGCGCGCCAGCGCCACGATCTTTTCGAAGAACGGCAGTTCGACACATTCTCCGGTCGGGTTCGCCGGATAATTGATGATCAACATCTTCGGCTTCGGAAACGTGTTCTTGATCGTCCGTTCAAGTTCTTCGAAGAAGTCCGAGTCTTGAGTATTCGGAATGTGCGCGATGTTGGCGTCGGCAATCACCGGCCCGTAAATATGAATCGGATAACTTGGATTCGGCACCAGAATCGTGTCGCCGCTTCCCATCGTCGCAAACGCCAAATGCGCAATCCCTTCTTTGGAGCCGATGGTGACAATCGCTTCGGTTTCCGGATCAAGATCAACATCGTAGCGGCGCTTGTACCAATCGCAAATTGCTTTGCGCAAGCGCGGGATGCCACGCGATACCGAATAACCGTGCGTGTCTGTACGCTGTACCGTCTCGATCAATTTATCGACAATGTGCTTCGGCGTTGGTCCGTCGGGATTGCCCATACCGAAATCGACGATATCCTCGCCGCGCCGTCGCGCCGTCATCTTCAACTGGTCGGTGATGCTGAAAATATACGGCGGCAG
>JAISPI010000015.1 GCA_031275075.1 Burkholderiales bacterium
CTTTGGTGACTCGACCCACTTCGTCGAGTTCGAAGGTGGTGGTGGCGCCGTTGAAGTCGGTATGCCCGATCAGGTTGCCTGCGGTGTCGTAGCTCCATGTCTCGCTGTCACCATTGGGCAGGGTGCGGCTGGTTCGTTTGCCTACTGTGTCGTAACCGAAGGTGGTGGTTCTGCCCTCGGCGTCGGTCTGCGCCAGCAGTTGACCGGCTTCGTTGTAGCGGTAGCCGGTTTGCTGGCTTTGCGCATCGGTGACTTGGTTAAGACGCCCAAGGCTGTCGTAGCCGTATTGGGTGGTGCGGTTTTCTCCATCGGTGTCGCCGGTTCTTCTGCCTGCGGCGTCGTAGCTTTGTTTGAGGGTCGCGCCGGTCGGAAGCTTGGTTTCGGTGCGCCGGTTGTTGTCGTCGAAGCTGTGCTCGGTGACGTTACCCCGCGCGTCGGTTTCTTCGGTCAGGTTGCCGACGGCGTCGTAACCGTATTGGGTGGTGTTGCCCAAGGCGTCTTTGGCTTCGGTCTTTCTGCCGGAGAGGTCGTACTGGTATTCGGTCGCGTTTCCTCTGGCGTCGGTTTCTTTGATGACTTGCCCCGCCGCGTCGTAGCTTGTCTCGGTGGCGTTGCTGGCCGCGTCGGTGACTTTGGTCGGACGGTTCAGCGCGTCGTAAACGGTGTTGGTGCAGACTCCCGCTACGCAACTCTGGGTTTCGTTGCCGTTGGCGTCGTAAGAGATATTAGCAAACGCCAGCGATGAAACGAAAGACAGTAAAACCGCGACGGCAAACGCTTTCAAAGCGTTTGCCGTCGCGGGATTGTTTGAGGGGGTGTTCATTGTTTTTCAGGGGATTTGGTTTCGATGCTCTTAAGCGATTGTTGGGGTTCGCGTTGCTCACCCCAACCTACCGCGCTGCAAATTATTTGACAATAACCTCCTCGACAACACCAACAGCAACTATCCTGTCAACCTCATATATATGTATTTGCTTACCTTTTTTAAGACGATCTTGTAATTTAACACCCAAATAATTTTCCGCCTGTTTCCATAGAAGGAGCTCAATCATAACGTTATAAAATTGCCCGGTCTCCATATCTGCTTCTGACTCCGAAACAATGCAGCACGAAGTCTGGTAGTTATCGTCCACCTTTAGAAGTGGACGATATATACCTGAACCAGAAGCGTACCCATGTCGACCACCAACTGTTTCATCCAGAAAAAAGACATGCGCCTTAAGAAAGAAGCTAGAAAACATGCGCAACTCCTGTAATTAAACCATTCACCGAATCAAGGACGGTTCTGTCAAAAGCACGGTAGGTTGGGGTTCGCAAAGCGTCCTCCCAACCTATCGGGCTAAAGCTTTTCCAGATATGGGACACCCTGTTCAAGCAATATTTTCATTTGATTGTCCAGAACCGTCTCATAGTCCTTGCCAGAAATGCGAATGAACCCTCCTAAGCCGTCTTGATGCTCTCTAAGTCCAGTAATCCGAAAGGTGGCTTCTTCGTATTTTTCAGGATTCGCAATCTCCTCTTTCGTTGACAAAAAAGGGCGCATCGGCAATTCCGGGAAACGCTTTTTTTTTGACCATCCAAGCTCAATTGCAAATTCGTTTCTCCCTTTAGGATTTGGCGAAAAGATAACAAACAATGCAATATTATCTTTCCGAAACCACCATGTCTTCTCATCTCTCCATAGATAAATCACTTTCTCCTCATATGGCAAATAATGAGGCAGTTTTTTCTCCATGAGAGAGATCCAGTAATTTTTAATAGTTTTTAATAATCCTTTTTCCATTAAATAGCCCCTAGCACAAAAAAGTTTCTCAGGTGCTGAACCAGTGCAGTAGTGCCATGAATAATTCTAACCGCGCTCGCCGTTTGCCCCAACTCAGCAAGAACCAATGCCATTTGCGCCTCAGTCGGAGCCGCCCAAGTAAAGAGGACAACCTCACCTTCAACCGCCTTGGCCGCTGAGGTAGCTGTCCGCATTTGCCCCCGCCAGCCTAGTCAAAGCAGCACGGTAGATCGGGGTGAAGCTCTGCGAACCCCGACGTTAAAACGCACCATTAGCCAACACAGGCTACAGCAAGCAATGCTGTTTTATACGGCTGCAAAAAGAATACCACGGTTCCAGCCGTGGGAATCTACGACGGGACACAGGGTGCCGGCCACCAGTGTTCGACAATCAGTTGCAGTGATTGCAGCCCTCTGTATTCGTGAATGTCGAGCCGGTAGGCGGCGTGAATTCGTTTCGGCAGCGGTTCGGCATGCTGGAACAAGATGGCGTCAAACGATTGATTCTGATCGTGAAGCAGTAGTTTTGAATGTTTGTCACCGACAATCGTTTGCTGACCGATGGCGAATTCGCCATCAAAGACCGGCGCCGGAAAATTTTGTCCCCACACTTGATCGCGCAAGGTTTGCGCCAAGGAGAAGGTGCGGGTGGTGGCGTCGAGTTCTCCATCGGTTTCGACAATGCGGTCAAGCTGCGCCGGGGTAAGCCATTCGCGAGCCACTTGTTCGAAGTGTTCGATGAATTCAGGCAGTGCGTTTTCATGCAGCGTCAAACCGGCGGCCATAGCGTGTCCGCCGAATTTGCGAATCAGGTGCGGCGCGCGTTTGGTGATGAGATCGAGCGCGTCGCGCAGATGCAGTCCCGGGACGGAACGGCCGGAACCGCGCAGTTCGCCGGGCGCGGCACTGTCACCGGCGTTGCCGAATACGATGGTGGGTCGGTGGAGGCGGTCTTTGAGGCGTGACGCAACGATACCGATCACGCCCGGATGCCAGTCGGGCCGCGCGAGGCAGACGGTGTAACGATCGTAAGCAGCGTCGTCAACAAGATTTTGCTGCAATGTATCGAAAGCCTCTTGTTGAATACCGGCTTCGACTTCACGCCGTGCCCGGTTCAGCGCGTCGAGTTCTTGGGCGAGGGGGAATGCGGTAGCGGCATTGTTCGCGAGCAGGCAACGGATGCCGAGCGCCATGTCGGCGAGACGACCAGCGGCGTTGAGCCGTGGAGCAATCGCAAAGCCGAGGTCGAACGCGTGTGCAGCGACGTATGAACGGCCTGCAATGTTGAACAAGGCCAGTACGCCGGGCGAGGCTTGTCCGGAACGGATGCGGCGTAATCCCTGTTCGACAAGGGTGCGGTTAACGTGATCGAGAGGAACGACATCGGCGACGGTACCCAGCGCCACCAAGTCGAGCATGGCGCCGAGGTTGGGCGAAGCATCGTCAGTAAGTACGCCGCGTTCGCGTAACAATGTTCGCAGCGCGATCAGCACGTAAAACATCACCCCGACGCCGGCCAGGTGTTTGGATGGAAAAGGGCAACCCGGTTGGTTCGGATTGACGATGATGGCCGGTTCGGGCAGTTGCGCGGCGGGAAGGTGGTGGTCGGTGATGATGACGTCGATGCCGATGTCTGCCGCTGCCCGTGCGCCGTCGAGACTGGCGATACCGTTATCGACGGTGAGCAGAACGCGCGGTTGTTGAGCGGCGGCAAGCGCCACGATATCCGGCGTCAAGCCATAACCGTGTTCGAAGCGGTTGGGCACCAGAAAATCAACATGAGCCCCCATTGTTCGCAGGCCATGCACGGCAATGGCGCAGGCTGTGGCGCCGTCGGCATCGTAGTCGGCGACGACGGTGATGTGTTCCTGCCGGGCTATTGCCAACGCCAGCCGCGTTGCGGCTTCCGTCGCGCCTTTCAACTGATCGGCGGACGGCAGCATTTTCAATGTCAAATCAAGTTCATCGGGATGGGTGACGCCACGGGCAGCGAAAATTTGGGCGAGGATGGGGTTGACGCCAGCCGCCATCAGGTTTTGCGCGGTGGCGGGAACGGATCGGCGTTTCAGGATGGGGGCGCGGACGCTGTTCATAGTCGGGATTTTATTACGGATAAACCGAAGCATGCGATAATATAAAATTAAGCCTACTCTGGAACGTCATGATCAAACATCTCGTTATCTGGACGCTGAAAGCGCCGGAGGACAAAGCGGCGCGGCTGGCTTCGTTCAAGCCGCGCGCTGAAGCGTTGGTCGGTCAGATTCCGGGGCTGCGGTGTCTCGAAGTGATTGATGGTCTGGCGCTTGAGCCAACATCGGGCGACATGGCGTTGTACGCTGAATTCGACGATTTGGCGGCGTTGGCCGCTTATCAAAAGCACCCGCTGCATGTGGCGCTTGGCGACGAAGAGGTCAAACCCTTTGTGGCGAGCCGCCGGGCGCTCGACTGGCAGGCGTAGCGCGTTCATGGCGGGGATCCCCTACGAATTTCTGATCGGACTGCGTTATACGCGTTCGCGCAAAGGCGCGGCACGCGAAGCGTTTGTGTCGGTCATTTCGATGTTTTCGATGGCGGGCATTGCGCTTGGTGTGGCGGCGCTGATTGTCGTGTTGTCGGTGATGAACGGGTTTCAGAAGGAATTGCGCACGCGGATTTTGTCGGTGGCGTCGCACATCGAAATTCGCGCCTTCCCAGAGCTTGACGATTGGGTGTCCGCCGAAAAAATCGCCGGACAAAATCCGCGCGTGATCGGCGCGGCGCCCTACATATTGGGACAAGCGATGCTGTCGTACGATGGTGTCAGTCGCGGATCCATGCTGCGCGGCGTCGATCCGGCGCGTGAAGATTCGGTGGCCGACATCGGCAATCATATGAAAGCGGGTCGTTTTGACGCGCTGACGTCGGGGAGTTTCGGTATTGTGCTCGGACTCGAACAAGCGCGGATGTTGGGCGTCGGGATGGGGGACGACGTGGTGGTGATCATTCCGCAAGGCTTGGCGACGCCTGCGGGGACGGTGCCGCGATTGCGGTCGTTTAAAATCGTCGGTATTTTCGATGTCGGCATGTACGAATTCGACAGTGGCCTCGCGTTCGTCAATATCGAAGATGCGCAACGGCTGTATCGGATGACCGGAGTTTCCGGACTGCGGCTCAAGGTGGACGATTTGATGTTGGCGCCGTATATCGGCCAGGAAATTGCCGGACAGTTGCCGTTTTCGCTGGAGGTGCGCGACTGGACGCGCAGCCATGCCAATTTTTTCCGCGCCGTGCAAATTGAAAAGCGGATGATGTTCATCATTCTGACGTTGATTGTGTTCGTGGCGGCGTTTAACATCATTTCGGCGCAGGTGATGGTGGTGACCGAGAAGCAGGCCGATATTGCGATTTTGCGCACGCTCGGCGCGTCGCCTTCGTCGGTTCTCGGCATTTTCATTTTTCAGGGCGCGCTGGTCGGTGTGCTCGGAACGTTGATCGGTGTTGCCGGCGGCGTTGCGCTGGCGCTCAACGTTGATGTCGTGGTGCCGGCAATCGAGCGGTTGTTCAACGTTCAATTCCTCGACAAATCGGTGTACTACATCAACGACTTGCCTTCCGATCTGCAAAGCGGTGACGTGATGGTGGTGGCGGCGACCGCGCTTTTCTTTGCTCTGGCGGCAACGGTTTATCCGGCCTGGAAAGCGGCGCGGGTGAATCCGGCAGCGGCATTGCGCTACGAGTGAGCGTTCATATGAATCACGATTCTGCCAACAGTCCGCAGACATTTCCGGTAGCCCCCGTTTTATCGTCGCGCCACCTTGCCAAGACCTATATCAGCGGAGCGCTTCATGTGCCGGTGCTGACCAACGTTCAACTGGACATTGCGGTCGGCGAATGCGTGGCGGTCGTCGGCAGTTCCGGTTCGGGGAAAAGCACTTTGTTGCACTTGCTTGGCGGGCTGGATACGCCGACCGGCGGGCAGGTGTTGCTTGATGGTCGCGATTTTTCAACGATGCCCGAAGCCGAACGCGGGTATGTGCGCAACCGGGCGCTGGGATTCGTTTATCAATTTCACCATTTGCTGCCTGAATTTACGGCGCTGGAAAATGTGGCCATGCCGCTCATTATCCGGCGGCTCAACCGTCGCAATGCTTATGAAACGGCGCAGGCGATGCTGGCACGCGTTGGTTTGTCGCACCGCGTCACGCATTTGCCGGGCGAACTTTCCGGCGGCGAACGACAGCGTGTTGCGTTGGCACGGGCGTTGGTGACTCAGCCGCGTTGTGTGCTTGCCGACGAACCCACCGGCAATCTCGATCGCAATACAGCACATCAAGTATTTGATTTAATGCTTGAGCTTAACGCCGAAGTCGGTACTGCCTTGGTCATCGTGACCCATGATCCCGACCTTGCCGCGCGCGCCGCGCGGACGCTGCGCCTGGTTGATGGGGAGTTGTGTTGATTATCCTAGAGGTGTCGAAAGGCAAAAAAGGCGAAAAAACAACAAAGGCTTCCCCCAAAGTCAGCGCCTTGTTGACAAAAAACGCTGAAACCGCTAGTCTTCTCCCGTTATGAATAATTTTTTGTTCATTTTGTCCGTTTCTTTCAACGCCAACCAAGGTTGGTGGCGCTGTCCTGTTTCCGAGGGCGGGTGCCTGCACGCGTGATGATGAATCGCTGATTAAGTGAACGAATGCTGAAAGCCCGCCGAGTGCGGGCTTTTTTGTGGCCTGCGCCCGGAAGGAAAACGAAAACCTGATTTGAAAACTTTGCGGCAGGAACCACAATGAGGAACCACAATGAGGATGTTTAACCAATGATGAACACAACAAACCTTCCCCCGCTTCTGAAAAATGCGCGCGCTTCCCGGCGATCACTACGCAGCATTCCCGAGCCGTTGGCATTGTTCGCATGGTTGACCGACGATGGCCAGCGACCGCATACCGTCTTGCTGGAGTCGGCTGAACCTTCGAGCCGGAAAACGCAAAAAAGCCTGCTGGTGGTGTCGAGCGCATTGTCGATTGCGTGCTACGGCGCCGAAGTCATATTGACAGCGTTGAACGCGCAGGGAAAAACATTGTTGCCGATGCTTGGGGAGTATTTCGGTCGCTTTTCTCCGCGTTTTGAAAAAGACGTCTTGTATTTGCGCGTGCCGATAAACAAGACGAATGATAGTAAAAAGACGTCGGAGCAGGAGCGTTTGCAGGTCGAGTCGTCGCTAACTGTCTTGCGAGAATTGACGGCACTGTTGCGTGCAGCGTTGCCGGCCATACCGGAGGCGGTGTTTCTTACCGGTTTGTTCGCTTACGATCTGGTGGAACAATTTGAACCGTTGCCGGAGGCGGCGACCGACAACAAATTTCCGGATTATCTTTTTTATCTCGCCGATCAAATGATCGTGTTTGATCATCTGACCTCTTCCGGCACGATATTGGCTTGTACTTTCGTCGCAGACGATTGCGGCAAAGCGCAAGAGGAAGCCGAAATGGCGCTCGCGGATATCGAAAAAACGGTATCTCTTTCCACAGACACGCTGAAAAAAAGCAGTATTCGCAAGCAAACGATACCGAATGTGGTTGAAACGGATATGGATGATGCGACGTTTGCCGCGCGGGTCGAAGCTCTGAAAGAACACATTGTCTGCGGCGATGTCTTTCAAATCGTTTTGTCGCGGACATTCTCGACACCGTGCAGCGACCCGTTTGCCGCTTATCGCGCGTTGCGGAAGCTGAATCCAAGCCCGTATCTGTTCTATATGCGCGGCAGCGATTTTACGCTGCTTGGCGCGTCGCCGGAATCGGCGGTGAAAGTGGATGGGACGACGCGCTGTGTCGAGATTTCGCCAATCGCCGGAACCCGTCGTCGCGGCTTGCGTGACGACGGCAGCCTCGATGTCGATCTTGATGGCCGGATTGAAGCCGAGCTTCGGCTCGATGAAAAAGAAACCGCCGAACACATGATGCTGGTTGATCTGGCGCGAAACGATGTGGCGCGTGTGTCCAAACCGGGAACGCGGTACGTCGCCAATTTGATGCGAACCGAACGCTATTCACATGTGATGCATTTGGTGTCGCGCGTATGCGGCGAATTGCGCGATGGGCTTGATGCGCTGCACGCGTATCAGGCAAGCATGAATATGGGAACGCTGACCGGCGCGCCCAAGATCAGGGCGATGCAGTTGTTGCGCCATTACGAAGATGGACGGCGTGACCATTACGGTGGCGCTATAGGCTATCTTCGCGGCGACGGCAGTTTCGATACGGCGATTGTGATACGGGCAGCGCTGGTACGGGACGGAATCGCTCACGTCCGCGCAGGAGCCGGGGTGGTGCATGATTCGGTGCCGTTGCTGGAGGCGGATGAAACGCGGCGTAAGGCCGAAGCGGTTTTGAAGGCCATTGCGTTGGCGGAAGCAAAAGACAGAAGCAAAACGGGGAGAAGCTCATGACTAAGCCACATATTCTCTTTATCGATAATTTCGATTCGTTCACGTTCAATCTGGTTGATGCGCTTTCCCAGCTTGATGCCGAAATAGACGTGTACCGGAACGACGTTGACGCCGATACGGTGTTGCGTATCGCGCAGGAAAAGCGTTCGGCGCTGATTGTGCTGTCGCCGGGACCCGGAGTGCCGCGCGAAGCCGGCTGCATGATTGAGTTGATTCAAAAGGCTGCCGGACAAGTGCCGTTGTTTGGCGTGTGCCTTGGGCATCAGGCGATTGCCGAAGCGTTTGGCGGACGTGTGGGTACTGCGGGGACGGTTGTTCACGGGAAAAAGTCGCGGATAAAGCATCAAGGGCACCCATTGTTTTCAGGGGTTCCGGAAATTTTTGACGCCGGACGTTATCACTCGCTGGCAGTACAACAATTACCGGAGGCTTTCGATGTGATAGCGACGAACGTTGACGGCGAGGGATTGATCATGGCGCTGGCGCATCGTTCGCAGCCGGTTTACGGCGTGCAGTTTCATCCCGAATCGATTTTGACGACGTACGGACAAATTATTTTGAACAATATTTTTAAACTGGCGCTGGCATCGAAGGGTCTGCGCGCGACAGAAAAAAAGTTATAAGGAGATGATGATGGACCGTATTTTGAGTAAGTTGTTAACAGGCGGCCGGTTGGAGCGCGAGGAAAGCCGCGCGTTGTTTGATGCGGTGATTCGCGGCGAAGTCGGCGATGTGGAAATGGCCGCTTTGTTGGTAGCGTTAAAATTGCGCGGCGAAACGGCCGAGGAAATCGCCGGTGCGGCACAAGCGTTGCGTGAGGGCGCGCGCGAGTTTCCGCGTCCCGACTACCGTTTTGCCGATATCGTCGGTACCGGCGGCGATGGCGCAAACACGATCAACATTTCGACGGCGGTCACTTTCGTGGCGGCAGAAGCGGGGTTGCCGGTTGCCAAGCATGGCAACCGTGCGTCGTCGTCGCGTTGTGGCGCAGCGGATTTGCTCGAACGCTTCGGTGTTAAACTCGATATGGAACCGGCGATAGCGCGGCGTTTGCTTGACGATGTCGGCGTTACTTTTCTTTATGCGCCGCATTACCATAAGGGGATACGGCACGCGATGCCGGTTCGCAAAGCGTTATCAACGCGGACGGTGTTCAATTTGCTGGGGCCACTGGTGAACCCTGCACGGCCGCCAGTCATGTTGGTCGGCGTCTATGATTACACTTTATGTACGCTGGTGGCGGAAACGCTGAAGCTCTTGGGTTGTGATCGCGCGTTGGTGGTGAATGGCCTTGGTCTTGACGAGATTGCGGTACACGGCGAAACCAATGCTGCCGAGTTGCGTGAGGATGGAGAAATTACAACCCATCATTTCACGCCGCTTGATTTTGGCGTACGCAAATTTCCGTTGTCGTCGATTGTCGGAGGCACGCCGGAAGACAACGAGCAAGCGATTCGCTTGGTATTGGGTGGTCGCGGCGATGAAGCGCACGCGGCGGCGATTGCCGTCAATGCTGGCGCGTTGTTGACGCTGGGTGGACGGGTCGATTCGTTCAAGCAGGGGTTTGCGCTGGCAATGAGCATTCTGGAAAGCGGCAAGGCGCTTGAGCGGCTGGAAACGATGGCGCGGTTGTCGCATCAGTTGGATGAAACACACGAGGAAATTTCTTATGCCAGTGCTCGCTGAAATCGTTACCCGTAAACGTTTTGACGTTGCCGCGCGCATGGCGGAAACGCCGTTTGCTGTGTTGGAAGGACAGGCGAAGCCGACGACGCGGCGGCTGGGCGAGGCGCTCAAGCAACCGGGGTTGCGTTTCGTTCTCGAATGCAAAAAAGCATCACCCTCGGAAGGTTTGATTCGGGTTAATTTCGATGCGAAAAAGGTCGCGGAAACATACCGTGGTTTTGCCGATGCCGTATCGGTGCTGACCGATACACCGTACTTTCAAGGCAGTTTTTCCGATCTTGAAAAGGTATGCGCCATACTTCCGCAACCGGTTCTTTGCAAGGATTTCATCATTGATCCGTATCAGGTGTTTGAAGCGCGTGTTCACGGCGCTGATGCGGTGTTGCTGATGTTGTCGGTTCTTGATGATGCGATGTACCGGCGTTGCGCGGAGGCGGCGCAGACGTTGTCGATGGACGTGTTGACAGAAGTGCACGACGAAGAGGAATTGAGCAGGGCGCTGGCGCTCGATGCACGAATCATCGGCATTAACAACCGTGATCTGAAAACGATGAAAATCGATTTGTCTACGACCCGGCGGCTAGCGCCGAAGATTCCGCGCGATCGGGTAATTGTGAGTGAATCCGGAATTGGAAGCCGTGCCGATATTGATGAAATGAGCGGCTTCGTCGATGCTTTTTTGGTTGGCAGCCGATTGATGAAAGAAGCACAGCTTGATCTGGCGGTGCGAACGCTCATTTTTGGCCGCGTGAAAATTTGCGGGCTGATGACGCCTGAAGCGGCGCGTGTTGCGTATGAAGCGGGCGCTTTTTGTGGAGGGCTGATTTTTGCGCCGGAATCGCCACGCTGCGTGAACGAAACAAAAGCGCGTGAAATCGCCGCGGCTTCACCATTGCCGATGGCAGGCGTTTTTGTCAATGACTCGCTGGAGAGGACCGTACGGCTGGCGCAGGATTTACGTCTGGCGGCGGTTCAGTTGCATGGCGAAGAACCGCCGGCTTATGTGCATAGATTGCGGCAGGAACTTCCTGCCGGGTGTGAGGTATGGAAAGCCGTACGTATCGATGATGCGATACCTCCGGTGGATGGGTTATTGGCGGAAACGGGCGCTGATCGTTTGCTGTTCGATACGTTCCGCTCATCGGCGCGTGGCGGTACCGGCGATCGTTTCGATTGGGCTTTACTGAAACGGCTTCCTCCGTCATCATTGTCGCGGGTTATCATCGCCGGTGGCGTCACGCCGGAGAATGTGAACGAGGCGCACAGGCTGGGGGGATATGCGATGGATGTTAATTCCGGTGTTGAGTCGGCACCGGGGCAAAAAGATTTGGCAGCACTGAAACAGTTGTTTTCCAGGTTGAGAGGATGTTTATGAACAAAGTTTTTTCCGCGCCTGCTTCTTCCTTGCCGACAGCGGCGCTGAACATCGAGCAGGGCGCTTTTGGTTCGTTCGGCGGTATGTTTGTACCGGAGATTCTGGTGCCGACATTACAGGATTTGGCGCAAGCGTTTGAAAAGGCACAACGCGATCCGGCGTTCCGGAAAGAGTTTGATACATTGCTCAAAGAATACGCCGGACGCGAAACACCGTTGTACCGCTGCAATAACCTGACGAAGGGGTCAAAGGCAACGGTGTATCTGAAGCGCGAGGATTTGCTGCACGGCGGCGCGCACAAGACAAATCAAGTGCTTGGGCAAGCGTTGCTGGCGAAACGTATGGGCAAGACGCGGTTGATTGCCGAGACCGGCGCAGGACAGCACGGTGTGGCGACGGCAATGGTCGGGGCGCTGTTCAAAATGAAAACGCGCATCTACATGGGCGATAAGGATATGAAGCGACAGGCGCTCAATGTGTTTCGGATGCGGCTGATGGGCGCTGAAGTGGTTCCGGTCGCAGCCGGTAGCGGCACGTTGAAAGATGCGGTCAACGAAGCATTGCGTGATTGGTCGGAAAGTTATCCCAATACCCATTACCTTCTTGGGACGGCAGCGGGGCCACATCCGTTTCCGACCATCGTGCGTGAGTTTCAGCGGGTGATCGGACGCGAAGCGAAAGCGCAAATTCTTGAGCAGGAAGGGCGCTTGCCTGATGCGGCAATCGCTTGCGTCGGCGGCGGTTCCAACGCAATTGGTTTGTTCGCTGATTTCATCGACGAGCGTGGCGTGCGTTTGATCGGAGTCGAGCCGGCGGGGCATGGTTTGCATACGGACAAACATGGAGCAACGTTGCAAAAGGGGCGTCCCGGTATTTTGCACGGCAGTTACAGCTATGTGTTGCAGGACGAACATGGGCAGGTGGCGGAATCGCATTCGATTTCCGCCGGTCTCGATTATCCAAGCGTTGGCGCTCAGCATGCGTATCTGCATACCAGCGGTCGTGCCGAATATGTCGGGATCACCGATGACGAGGCGCTGGAAGCGTTTCAGTTGTTGTCGCGTGAGGAAGGCATTATTCCGGCGCTGGAATCAGCGCATGCGATTGCTTATGCGATGAAGCTGGTAAAAACGGCGGAACAGCCGCAACTGCTGCTGGTCAACTTGTCCGGGCGCGGCGA
>JAISPI010000033.1 GCA_031275075.1 Burkholderiales bacterium
CCGCCGCGCACGTTGTGATTGTCGGTGTCGGCGGTTTGGGTTCTCCCGCCGCGCATTTTCTCGCTGCCTCCGGTGTTGGCACGATCACGCTGTGCGACAACGACGATGTCGATCTGACCAACCTCCAGCGACAAATGCTTTACGCCACAGCCGATGTCGGCAAGCGCAAAGCAGACGCGGCGCGCGACCGTTTGCTGGCGGTCAACCCGACGATTACCGTCCGTGCTCGCAACGAGCGGATGGGCGATGCCGCGTTGAGCGAACTCGCCCGTACCGCCGATGTTGTGCTCGACTGTACCGATAATTACAAAACGCGCCACGCAATCAACCGCGTCTGTGTCGCCGCCCGCGTGCCGCTGGTTTCGGGCGCGGTCATCCGTTTCGACGGACAAATTATCGTCTTCGACCCGCGCAACGACGAATCACCGTGCTACCACTGCTTGTTTGGCGAAAACGAATCACTCGAAGAAGCGCGTTGCGCGACACTGGGCGTTTTCGCGCCGCTGGTTGGCATCGTCGGCACGGCGCAGGCGGCGGAAGCGTTGAAACTTTTAACCGGCATCGGTGAGCCGCTGACCGGACGTTTGCTGATGTTCGACGCGCTAACGATGCAGTGGCAAACAGTGAAAGTTTCGCGGAACCGGAATTGTCCAGTGTGTTCTGGACAGGGGTCAGGAAAACCGTTTTAAACGCAAAGAACGCAAAGAACACAACGAAAAATCACCGGAAAGCCTCCTTTTCAACGGAGGTGGCCGCCGAAGGCGGACGGAGGTTTGCTTCCCGCCACGCTGCGCTCGCGGTCACAATGACGCCTTTTTCTTTGTGCTCTTTGCGTTCTTTGCGGTTAAAAGGTTTTGATGCCTTTTGCTCTCTCCCGCGATGCGGGCGAGGGGAGACTCACCCCAACAAAAACACCCGCTGCGCTTCCCAGCCTTCCTGTGGGTGGCGCTTGAAACCGGTCTTGACGAAAAACTGCCAGCGTCCGGCGACGTAAGCCGCCAGCACCACCGCTTGGGCGCTGATGTCGTGTTCGCGCGGCAATCGGTTCGCCAGTTGCGCGACGCGCAGCGATTGGCGGATGGCCGCTTCGATCCGGTCAAAGAGCTGATTGATCCGCTGTTGCAAACGCTCGTGTTCATGTACCAGCGCCTCGCCGGTAAGCACGCGGGTCATCCCCGGATTTTTTTCGGCGAAACCGAGCAGCATCGAAACGATTTGTTCGGTCTGCGCGTAACCGTCTTCACTGTCAGACTGGATTTTGTTGATCAGGGAGAAAAGGGTGGTTTCGATAAATTCGATCAACCCTTCGTACATCTGCGCCTTGCTGGCAAAGTGGCGGTACAGCGCTGCCTCGGAAACGTCGAGTTGCGCTGCCAGCGCGGCGGTGGTGATTTTTTCGATGCGCGGATTTTCCAGCATGCTCGCCAGCGTTTGCAGAATTTGTTTGCGACGTTCGCCCTGTCGGCCTGCCATGTTTTTCCCCTTTTCGCTTTTCCGCTCTTTTCCTGCTCTTTCCCCGCTTTTTTCCTTCCCGCTCCCTTTGCTGCTGTATTCCGCTCTAGCGTCCGTCGTCCGCTTCAGAGTAAATTTTGGTGCCCACACCGCTGTCGGTCAGTAATTCCAGCAGCAACGCATGCGGCACCCGCCCGTCGATGACATGCGCACTCTTAACGCCGCGCTTGACCGCTTCCAGCGCCGAACCGATTTTGGGCAGCATGCCGCCGTGAATGGTGCCGTCCTCGAACAACGCCTCGATCTGGGCAGCGGTCAGCCCGGTCAACAGGTTGCCTTTTTGATCAAGCACGCCGACGGTGTTGGTCATCATGATCAGTTTTTCCGCCGCCAGTTTTTCGGCAAGTTTCCCCGCCACCAAATCGGCGTTGATGTTGTACGCTTCTCCGTTGCTTCCCATACCGATCGGCGCCACCACTGGCACAAAATTGCGCGACACCAGCAAGTCGATCAGCTCCGGTTCGATTTTTTCAATTTCACCAACCAGCCCGAGATCCAAATCAAAGCCGCTCAGCTTGTCTTTGAGTTTCATTTTCCGCGCATGGATCAATTTCCCGTCCTGTCCGGTCAGCCCGACAGCGCGGCCACCGTAACGGTTGATCAGCGCGACGATTTCCTGATTCAGTTCGCCAAGCACCATTTCGACGACGGTCATCACGCGCTCGTCAGTAATCCGCATCCCCTGCACAAACGCGCTCTCGATCTTCATTTTTTCAAGCAGTTCGCCGATTTGCGGACCACCGCCGTGGACGATCACCGGGTTCATCCCGATCAGTTTCAGCATCACCACGTCACGCGCAAAACCGGCCTTGAGCAAGGGATCGATCATCGCGTTGCCGCCGTATTTGATGACGATGGTGCAGCCGTGGAACCGTTGAATATAAGGCAGAGCTTCAGAAAGCACATCGGCTTTGAGCGTTGGAGAGAGCGTTTCGGGCATCATGACCGTCATCGGCAAAAGGGAGAAAGGAAGCGACAAAAAACCCTTGTCGCCGGATGCCGATTGTACCTGAAGGCCGGAGCTTCTGCCGAAAATCCGAAGCCCCCGGTGCATGGCCGGGGAATGGTCGAAAAATGACTGCGCTATTTCGTGGAGCGTCCCGCCTCACGCGCCCTGTCTTCCGCGTTCTGGTATTCAGGAATCCAGCGTTTCAACCACTCGCGCAATGTTTCAGGATCAGGCAACGTTTTGTCGTTCTCGCAATGCGCAATGATTTCTTCAATGAAACCATTGGGCGCTCGCCGCGCCTGCGCCACCCTGATTTTCGGGTGTGGCGTCGGACGCCCTTCTTCGCCATCCGCCATCAATTCTTCATGCAGTTTTTCGCCGGCCCGCAGGCCGGTAAATTCGATTTTGACGTGATCAGGATCAGCGCCTGACAACCGGATCATGTTACGCGCCAGATCAACGATCCGGATCGGCTCACCCATGTCCAGCACCATGATGTCGCCACCGGCGCCTTGCAATCCCGCCTGTAACACCAACCCCACCGCTTCCGGAATCGACATGAAATAACGGGTGATTTCGGGATGCGTGACCGTCACCGGTCCGCCGCGCGCGATCTGCGCCTGAAACTTGGGGATCACGCTGCCGGCGCTGTTCAACACGTTGCCGAAACGCACCATCACAAATTGCGTTGTCCCATTCTGCAACCACTGGCATACCATTTCGGCAAGGCGCTTGGAAGCGCCCATCACCGAGCCGGGGTTGACCGCTTTGTCGGTCGAGATCAGGACAAACTTGGCAACACCGGCAGCGGCAGCGGCCTGCCCCAGCACGAACGTGCCATAAGTGTTGTTCCGCACCGCCTGCCAGGCATTGTTGACTTCTTCCATCAGCGGCACATGTTTGTACGCTGCCGCGTGAAAAATTACGTCCGGTTTAACGCGCGAGAGCAACGTCGTTACCAACACCGCATCTTTAACGTCTCCGACTTGTGTCACGATCCGGGTTTTTTCGTGCGCCAGCGTCGCCAGTTCACTGCGAATCTCGTAAAGCGCCGCTTCTGAAACATCGAACAACACCAATGCCGTTGGTTTGTAGCGCAAAATTTGCCGGCACAGTTCACTGCCAATCGAACCACCCGCGCCGGTCACCAGCACAACCCGGCCGCCCAGCCAGTCGGCCAGCCCGGACGCATCGAGCAACACCGGATCACGGCCCAGCAAATCTTCGACATCGAGGTTGCGCCAAGTGGTCAGTTGTGTACCGGCCAGCAGGTCTTCGTAATACGGCACCGTCAACGCCGTGACACCTGCCGCCAAGCACATTTCGCTGACCTGAAGGCGGATTCGATGGTTGGCGGACGGCAACGCCAACACCACTTTGAAAACGTTGTAACGTTTTACCCAGTTTGCCAGTTCGTCGATGCCGCCCAATACTGGCACGCCATGCACGCGACGGTGTTGCTTGCCGGGATCATCGTCGAGAAAACCGACGATCCGCCATTCGCGGCTGCCTGCCAGCGCCTCCGCCAGCCGCATACCGGCAGTACCCGCGCCTAACACCAGAATCGGTTCGCCCAATGCGGTCAGCGGACTGAACAGCCGCGCCTCGCGCCACATCCGATAAACAAAGCGGCTTCCCGCCATCAGAAAAGTCAGCACGATTGGATAGAGCAACAGCACGGTGCGCGGCACATTGGCCGGTGTTTGCACCAGCATCAACACCAGAGGAATGGCCAGCGCCCCCACTCCGGCCGACAGGACGATCCGTTTCAAATCATCGAGACTGGCGTAACGCCACAGCCCACGGTACAACCCCATCGCAACGCAGACGACCGCCTGCACCGGGATCACCCAGATCAATGTCTGGCGCAACCCCTCCCAATCCATCGGCAGCGACCACAATGAGAAGCGCAGCCCATAGATCGCCCACCATGCCACCAGCGCAGCAACAATATCGTGAAAAAAGGCGAGCCATGCCCGCCCGCGAGGAATTCGCGCCATGAGGTTTTTATTCTTTCACCTTTCGTCTTTTCCAATGATAGTCGATGACCGCGAAAAACCCCAAATGAACCAACGTCCCTACCAACAACGCCACCCCCCCTGCCTCCGGCGCTTTGACCGCGCAAAAACCCGCCGTCCCGGCACAACCCGTCATTAATAGTGCATAAATCCCCAGCGTGCCGCGATGACCGGCGCCCATTTGCAACAACCGTTGGTAATAATGTGTCTTGTGCCCCTCCCAGATTTTTTCCCGCCGCCATAACCGGCGCAACAACGTGATCGTTGCGTCTAAAACAAAAGGCAAAAACACCAGCACCGGAAACCACATTCCCCACGCCTGCTCGGCCACCCCCCACCAGCCGAACAACGCGCCAAGAAAACCCAGTGGCACGGCACCGACATCGCCGATGAACATTCGCGCTGGCGGCAGGTTGACTGCCAGCAACGGAATCAGTGCCGCCACCCCAAGCAACGGCAACCACCACCAACTCAGCTCATGAGCATAACCGGTTCCGGCATACGCCACCAGCCCGACCAGCGCCATAGTCACCGCCAAGCCGTCGCTGCCGTCCATAAAATTAAAAAGGTTGCACATCCAGATCGTTGACAGCACCAAAATGATTCCGTATCCCCACCACGGAACCAAGTAAAAACCAATGGTTTTTTCGGATGTAAGCGCATACAAACCCGCCGCCGCCGCCAATGCCGCCGCCATTTGAGCCAGTAGCCGCCAATGCGCCGGCGCACTGCGGCAGTCATCCCAAAGCGATACCGCCGTCACCGCTACCCACCCACAGAAAAACAATGCCAAAGGTGTAAAACTTTCTATAAACCCCGCTTTTGAAACTGCCCCGGACATCAGAATCCAGGCGATTCCGGCCAGCCAGCCAGCCCACAGCATCAGCGCCGCCACCCGTGGAACAGGCTTGGCATGAAGCGACCGAACGTTGGGTTGTGCGTGTGGTAAAAATGCCACAGATTTGGTCAATCCCGCCCCAAGCGCCACCGACGTCAAGAATGCGATTAACAGTGCGCAAACCAGATTATCCGTCTCAATGCCCATACTTCTTCCTTCCGTTCGACCCGATCTATATATCGATAAATTCAATAATGATCAAGTGTCATGTAAATAGCCCTTTTTTCTTTGGGGACATTCCCTCAAAATCCTGTTGCTAACGAACAACATCTACCGTAAGACTTCGTTTCGTCTGCTACGGTTGCTTGCCTCGCCCTTACTGCTCTTGGCACAATGCAAACAACTTCTCGGTGATCTCAGAGAAGGGCTTTCTGATGGCAAGCGTATAACGTAAGAACCTTGCCGATTTTATCTGTTAGAGGAGAGATTTTCATGAAAAAGAAACTCGTCGCGATTGCTGTTGCCGGCCTTCTGGCCGCACCGCTGGCGCACGCGCAAACCGCGAACGTCACGATTTATGGTCGTATCAACATGGATCTGGACTTCATCAGCTCCAGCCAAGACAGCAGTCTCGGTAAAATTCAACGTGTTAGCTCCAACGCTTCGCGTATCGGTTTCAGAGGAACCGAATCGCTGGGCGGTGGTCTGAACGCGATTTTCCAAATTGAATCGCAGTTCCAAGGCGATGGCGCTTATGCGCTGGGCACTAGCAAGCCGGGCTTGCTGGGTTCGCGCGACACGTGGCTCGGCCTGTCAGGCAACTGGGGTGCTGTCAAACTCGGTCACATGCTGACCCCGTATGACGCGATTCAACCCATCTTCGGTAACGCACCGAACGGCGGCCCGGTAACGATTCTGTCAACCGGCGGTCTGTGGGGACAGTGGAACCAGAGCAACGCCAACGGTGGCTTCGGTCAGCGTTTGGAAAATGCGATCCGTTATGACTCGCCGAAGGTTGCCGGCATCCAAGGCATGCTGCAATATTCGACCAAAGAAATGGCGAGCAACAATGGCTGGAACGGCGGTCTTGGCCTGTTCTATGATAACGCCGGTCTGCAAGTCGCTACCGCGTATGAAACCAATCAGGGCTATCGTGCGACCGATAGGAACGACCACGCGGTGACCATTGCGGCGGCCTACAAGTTCGGCGCCTTCCGTCCGGCAGCTGTGTATGAATACATCAAGTATGAAGTAGCTGGTGGTAGCCTGAAGCGTCACATGTACGGTGCCAGCCTGACGATGGACCTCGGCCCGGGCAAGCTGTATGGCGCGATCCTCCTTGCTGACAAAGGCAAAGGCGCGGCTGGTTCCAGCGTTGGTAACATCCGTGAAGGGAAAGACACCGGCGCGACGATGTACAACCTCAGCTACACCTATGACCTGTCGAAGCGGACCTCCGCCTACGTCGGTTATGTCTATATCGACAACAAGGACAACGCGACCTATACCTTCGGTATGAACGGGAACGCCGGCGTGAAGCCTGGTCTGACCCAGCAAGGTCTCATCCTTGGCGCTGTACACAACTTCTAAGAAGTTCAGCGTAAAAAATTCCGTTTCTAACGGACACCAACAGCAGCGGGCCTCGAAAGAGGCCCGTTTTACTTTTCCTGCCGTTTGATGTTTTTTCCGACGCCCCGTAAAGGCGTCAACGACTTCCTGCCGCTCGCTTGAAATTTGAGAGCGCCTCAATTCGCGCTGTGTGGAGCGCCGCCGGAATGGCGCCCGGATCGTTGGCGTGCGCATGGGCAATCGCCGCCGCATCAACATCCTGCAAAGTGCGGGCAGCGCCTTCGAGAAAGGCCGCCACTGGTTTTTTGCTTGACGAAATTTCATCCTCCCGGCCGTTCTGCGCCCAATCTCCAACGCCCGCATCCACGCTCATCGCGTCGATCAACCAGTGTAGCCGTTGCGGACGGCGCAAAACATCGGTCGCCATCAACATCATCAGCAACGCTTCCTCATGCAGTTCCGGTGCGCGCAACGCTTCGCCATGCCAACATGCCACCAGTTGCGCCGCGTCACCGCATTCCGTCGGTACTTTCAGCCGCGCCGACAACGCCTGCGCCAATGGCACGCCGCGCGTTTCGTGGCCGCGATGGCTCGGCCATTGTTGCGGCGGCGTCGCGCCTTTGCCCAAATCGTGACACAGCAGCGCGTAACGCACCGGCAACGCATCATCACGTTGCGCAGCGAAATCGAGCGATTGTTCGACATGAAGGCCCGCGTCAACCTCCGGATGGTGTTCGGGTTTCTGCGGCACACCGTACAGCGCCGCAACCTCCGGCATGATCTTTTCCAGCGCGCCGCAACTGCGCAACACTTGCAGAAAGCGCGATGGTTTTTTCGCCATCAATGCCCGCGCCGTTTCCAGCCACAACCGCTCCGACGCCAGTGTCGATAATTCCCCGCTGTCGGCGATACGCCGCATCAGCGCCAGTGTTTCGTCGGCAACGATGAAATCGAATCGCGCCGCAAACCGCGCCACCCGCAATACCCGTAACGGGTCTTCAACAAACGCCGACGACACATGCCGCAACACGCCGCTGCGTAAATCGCGTTCGCCGCCGTAAGGATCGATCAGTGTGCCGTCCGCCGTTCGCGCCATCGCGTTGATGGTCAAATCGCGGCGGCAGAGGTCATCTTCAAGCGTTACTGTCGGGTCGGTGTAAAAAGTGAACCCGTGATAACCGCGACCAGATTTTTTTTCAGCGCGCGCCAACGCGTATTCTTCCTGCGTTTTCGGATGCAGAAACACCGGAAAATCGCGACCGACCGGCCGGAAACCGGCCGCCGACATCACCTCCGGCGTCGCTCCAACCACCACATAATCACGGTCGGCCACCGGCCAGCCCAATAGCGCGTCGCGCACCGCGCCGCCGACCTCGTAAATACGCACCGTCGGCGGTAACTTGGCCAACACGGGATCGTTATTGCCCGATACCGTAACAACCGGCTTCATGGCGTCTCCTCTCCCACCGCTTGATCGGCAGGCCGTTTGTCGGTGGCATCCGTTTCTGCGTCGCCGAAACTGCTCCCTGCCGTTACCGGCTGCGTCGGAGAACGAACCCAAGCCAGCGCTTCCCGCAATGAAAACGCTTCACCGCGCTGTTGCGCGTACACCTTGGCGTTGGCCAATACTTTTTTGACGTAATCGCGCGTTTCGTCAAACGGAATCGATTCGACCCAAATATCGCCCTCGGTCGCCGCACCTCCCTTGGCCGTCGCTTTTGCGCGCCAGGAACGCGCCCGACCCGGCCCGGCGTTGTACGCTACCGCCGCCAGCACCAGCGATCCGCTCAGCCCATCAAGACAATGTCTGAGGTAAAACGCGCCGAAATCGGCATTAACAGCAGCGTCATCGAGATGTTCGATACGGTAGTTGGTTGCCCCTCTTTGCGTCGCAACCCAGCGCGCTGTGCGCGGCATCAGTTGCATCAGGCCGATGGCGCCGGCGCTCGATACGATGTCGGGCACGAAGCGCGATTCTTGTCGCGCCACCGCGTAAAGCACGTTTTCATCAACGCTGTGTGTTGCTCCGGCTTTCCGGAAAGCCTCGGAAAATGGGCGCGGATAACGCAAGGTCCATTCGACTGGCGCCGTCATCCGTTCAGCAGCCGCTATCGAACGGTCGAGCAGCCCCCGCTGCGCCATCGCCAACGCCACTACCCGAAGTTCCGAATTGTCGAGCGTACGCACCAGCGTCCGCCACTCAACCAACATTTCAGGCCGCAAGCCAAGCTCGTTGAGTTTGACGATTCGCTGCACCGCGTCACGCGCCAGAAAGTCACGCACGGCCTCGGATGGCGCTGGCGCGGCAGACGCCGTCACCGGCATCACGGCAATAGATCCGTCGTCCAAGCGTTCACGCGCCAGAAAACCATAGTAGGTCGATTGTCCGGTCAGTTGCCGGTACAACATCTGCGCTTGTTGTACTGCTATGTCGTTTTTTCGTTGTTCCAGACAACGGGCGCGCCAATAGCGCCACATCTCTTCATCGCGGTTTGCCTCCGGCAACGCCTCAATCGCCGTCAGCGCCACTTCGTAATCGCCCGCCCGCAGTGCCGCCCGTATCCGCCAGGGCTGCTGCGCTTCGTTGAGCGACGCATTGCCGGCTTCGCCAAAGAAACGATGAGCGTCGGGATGCAATCCACGCGCCGCATGGTACGCCAATCGGACATTGCCATATTCCCGATCTGCCTGTGGCCATGAATCGCGTACCGCCACCCAGGCACGGCGCGCTTGCTCGACGTCTTGTTGTGCCGCCCGTTCCAACGCGAGAAACAACAGTTCGCGCGCGCCTTTTTGTTGGGGTGTCGGCTTGTCTTGCAGGTATTTCAACGGCTGGCGCTCGGCTCGCGCGAAAGTCCGCTCGTCAGAACGCTGCGACGCCGGCAGTTTTTGCCACAGCGCCCGCACCAGCGATACGTTCAATGCCTGTACCGCCAGCGTATAACGCGCCCGGATATCGTCGCCGGTCAACAGCCCTTTCGCCTGCATCGCATCAAACACCGGCGCACAGGATTCCGGCAGGGTCTTGCTGGTGAGCCACAACGCTTTCCCCGCCGCCAACGCGCTTTCACCATCGCGCTGATAGCGGTACTGAATACCATAACAGGCCAATTCGGTGTCTTCTTCTGCCGGTGGATAATTGATTGAAAAAGACGTCCAGTCCTGCGTTTTCCCCAGCTCCTTCAACCAGGCGCGTTGTAACAACGGCGCCAGCGGCGTGTCAGCGGCCTGTTTGAGAAACGCTTGGACATCGGCGTCGAGCTGTTTTACCGGCTTTTTGTCGAACGCGACGCGTAACCACCAGTAATCGACATACAGCGCCAGAATGTGCCCGGTCGGATTCAGTCGGTCGAACGCCGCCAGATCACGCGCCTCATAAGCGGCTTTGGCCGCAACAATCGCGGCGTCCCCGGCCAATACCGGCTTGCCGGGCTGCGCCATGCCGGTCTGTGCGCCCGCCGCCGAACACCCCATCACCAGCGCCAGCCACGCCCTTGCCAACCACAGTAACCGTGCTTCCGGAAAAACTTTTTGTCGCCACATCGTTCCAACCCCATTGTTTCAGCTTTAATAGCATGCCATTGTCTGTAACGCAAACT
>JAISPI010000063.1 GCA_031275075.1 Burkholderiales bacterium
CTCATTGCTTACGATGGTTCGCAAGCCAGCCGTTACGCGCTCGATGAATGTCTGATGTTTGACCCACGCGATGCCGAGATTCATATCGTGGCGGTGATTCATGATTTGGCGGTGTACACGCTGGCCGGCGAATACGTGCCGGCGCTGGCGTTCGAACAGGACACCAAGCTCGCCGAAAGGGATCTCGAAGCAGCACAACTGTATTTGGCGGCACATGGTTTGCCGGCGCGTACACATGCCGCGACAGGCGATCCGATCGAGGTCATCTCCAAGCTTATCAAGGAACTCGATATTGATTTGCTGATTCTAGGACACAAGCGCGAGCAGAACTTCGCGGCGCGCTGGTGGAAAGGTTCGACTGGCTTTGGCCTGATGGATCGGGTGCATTGCAGTATCTTGATAGCGCGTGGCGAAGACGCGGAGAAGAAGGACGACACGGCGGAGACGCAGCCATCACAGCCATAGTTGACGTTGTGATATTGCCGATGCGCCGCCTTTTGAGGCGGCGCTGTCGTTGGAGCGGCTGCCGTAGGAGCTGGTATTTGTTGTTTAAGTGTTTACGTTTCTGCGCACCCCCCTTTTTTCCTTCTACCGCAAGCGGGCATGGGACGTTAGGGTATCCGCTATAATTCTATATTTGGCTTTCTATTCGGAATCCTTCCAAAAACACTATGACGCTCGCTAAAAGTTTCGACCCGGCGGAGATTGAACGCCGCTGGTATCTGCAATGGGAGGTCTCCGGCTATTTCAAGGCCGGTGTGGACGCGACGAAACCTGAGGATGCCTCGTTCTGCATTTTGTTGCCGCCGCCGAATGTCACCGGCACGCTGCACATGGGGCACGGTTTTCAGCAAACGATCATGGACGCGCTGGTTCGCTACCATCGAATGCTCGGGATCAATACGCTGTGGCAGCCGGGTACCGATCACGCCGGTATCGCCACGCAGATGGTGGTGGAGCGACAACTCGAAGCGCAAGGTGCGTCGCGGCATGGCCTTGGCCGCGAGGCGTTTGTCGAGAAGGTGTGGGAATGGAAAGAGATTTCCGGTAATACCATCACGCAGCAAATGCGGCGTTTGGGCACATCGCCCGACTGGAGCCGCGAACGTTTCACGATGGACGCGGGGTTGTCGAAGACGGTTACCGAAACGTTCGTGCGTCTGTACAACGAAGGTTTGATTTATCGCGGCAAGCGGCTGGTGAATTGGGATCCGGTGTTAGGAACGGCAGTGTCCGATCTCGAAGTGGCGCAGGATGAGGAAGACGGTTTTCTGTGGCACATCACTTATCCGTTCACGGATGGGCCGATCAATGGCATGAGAGGGTTGACGGTCGCAACGACGCGACCGGAAACGATGCTGGGCGACGTGGCGGTGATGGTGCATCCCGAAGATGAGCGCTATCAGGCGCTGGTCGGCAAAACGGTGGAACTGCCGCTGACCGGCCGCCGGATTCCGATCATCGCCGACGATTATGTTGATCGTGAATTCGGCACTGGCTGCGTCAAAGTGACGCCGGCGCACGATTTCAACGACTATGCGGTGGGGCAACGTCACCAGTTACCGCAGATCAGCATATTGACGCTGGATGCCAAAATCAGCGAGGCAGCGCCGGAGCGATACCGCGGACTCGATCGCTTTGAAGCGCGTAAACAAGTTGTCGCCGATCTCGAAGCGCAAGGGGTTCTGGAGAAGGTCGAACCGCACAAGTTGAAAGTGCCGCGCGGCGACCGTACGCATACAGTGATCGAACCGATGCTGACCGATCAATGGTTTGTCGCGGTCAACAAGCCGGGTCATCACGGCAAAACGATTGCGCAGGAAGCGATTGAAGTGGTTGAGTCCGGCGAAATCCGCTTCGTGCCGGAAAGCTGGGTCAATACCTACTACGCCTGGATGCGTAACTTGCAAGACTGGTGCATCTCGCGGCAATTGTGGTGGGGACATCAGATTCCCGCCTGGTACGGTGACGATGGCCGTTGTTGGGTGGCGCACGATGAAGACGAAGCGCGGTCGCTGGCGGCGAAAGAAAACTATTGCGGCGCGTTGACGCGCGATCCTGATGTGCTCGATACTTGGTATTCGTCGGCATTGTGGCCGTTTTCGACGCTTGACTGGACGCCGGAGTGGCCGCAGCAGTCCAATCCGGTCATCGACCGCTATCTGCCGTCAACGGTGCTTGTCACTGGTTTCGACATCATTTTCTTCTGGGTCGCGCGGATGGTGATGATGACGTGGCACCTCACCGGCAAGATTCCATTTCGGCATGTGTATGTGACCGGGCTGATCCGCGACGCCGAAGGCCAGAAGATGAGCAAGTCGAAGGGCAACGTACTTGATCCGATTGACTTGATCGACGGCATCGGCCTCGAAGAATTGGTGAAAAAGCGCACGAACGGGCTGATGAATCCAAAAGACGCGGCGAAGATCGAAAAGCGAACGCGCAGAGAATTTCCAGAGGGAATTCCCGCTTTCGGCACTGATGCGCTGCGTTTCACTTTTGCCAGTCTGGCGAGTCCGGGGCGCGACATCAAATTCGATATGCAGCGCTGCGAAGGTTACCGCAATTTTTGCAATAAATTGTGGAACGCTACCCGCTTCGTATTAATGAATTGCGAAGGCAAAGATTGCGGCTTGCAAAGTCGTCACAAACCGGGCGATGGCACGATTGAATTTTCATTCGTTGATCGCTGGATGAAAAGCCGGTTGCAGCGTGCCGAAGCCGAAGTCGCTCAACATTTCGCTGCTTACCGACCTGACCTGATCGCACGCACGGTTTATGAGTTGGTGTGGGACGAATATTGCGACTGGTACGTCGAGTTGGCAAAAGTGCAATTAAATCAGGGTACCGAAGCACAACAACGTGGTACACGCCGTACGCTGGTGCGAACGCTGGAAACCATCTTGCGGCTGGCGCATCCGTTGATTCCGTTCATCACGGAAGAGTTGTGGCAAACGGTGGCGCCAATGGCGCATCGCAAGACAACCGATTTCATCGGCACGGCGCCATATCCGGTGTGCGATTTGAAAATTCTCGACGAGGCGAGCGAAGCGAAGGTCGCGCATCTGAAGGAAATGATCAACGCCTGCCGCAGTTTGCGCTCGGAGATGAATTTGTCGCCGGCGCAAAAAGTGCCATTGCTGGTGGCGGGCGATCCGGCAGTCGTCGACGCGTATGCGCCGTATTTGGCGGCGTTGGCAAGGCTCTCCGAGGTGAAAGCGGTTGGTGCCGAATTACCCGCATCGCCGGCGCCAGTACAAGTGGTCGGCGATTTTCGGATGATGTTGAAGATCGAAATCGACGTGGCCGCTGAACGCGAACGTCTGCAAAAAGAAATCGCCCGTCTGGAAGGGGAGATCGGCAAGGCGCAAAGCAAACTCGGTAATGAAAGTTTTGTCGCGCGGGCGCCGCAGGCCGTCGTCGAACAGGAAAAAGAACGCCTCACAGCATTCAAGGCGACGCTGGACAAAGTGCGGCAGCAAAGTGCGGCATTGAATGGCTGAAATAAGCGGTTGAAAAAAGCGGCTGAAATGTTTTCACCGCAAAGAACGCAGAGCAATCTTTGTGTTTTTTGCGGTTAATGCCGTCAGTTTCTCCCCAGCGTCTTGTTGTGTTCGCGCAGTTCTGCCTGCATTTCCCGCTTCCGGCTTTCGAGCGCCGATTTTTCTTGAAAAGTGGCGTCCTTTTCGTTTTTGAGTGCCAGATCGAATTGTTCGATGGCCGCTTGGGGGCTGCCCAGCCAAGCGTAGTATTCGCCCTGATAAGCGTGCTCTTTGAAGGGGCGTTTTAATTTCGCGTAGGCGCTTGCCGCTTTTTGGTACAACGGGCCTTCATTGGGAAAACGGGCGATCTGCCTTTCGAGAAAGTCAACGGCTTTCTGGTTTTGGCCGGCGCGGATCAGCGCCTCCGGATAATCGTAGATCAACTGTTTTTTGTTGGGGTAGCGTTCGACGGCTTTTCCGAAACGGGCAATGGCGCCGTCGAGGTCTCCCGATTCCATCATGATGTGACCGGCCATCGCGTCGAGCATCGGATGCTGCAATTCTTTATCGAGTCCGGCGATTTCTTTTTTGGCGCGGTCGTAATCCTTGGCGCGCAACAGAGAGGCGGCAAGACCGTAATGCATGGCGCTTTCGTTGTTGAACTTGCGTTCGCGCAACGCCTCTTCAAAAAAAGCAACCGCTTCTCTCGGCGTACCAAGATAGCTTTGCAGTAAAGCCCGAACCAGATGAAAGTCGATGCTGTCGACAACTTGTCTGTACGAAACCCCTTCAGCGCGAGCTTGCGCTTCGGCGATCCGTTCGGTGGTAATCGGGTGAGTGCGCAAGTAGGACGGCGCATTGCCGTCGGCGAAGCGGCTGGAACGCAGTAGCCGCGTCATGAAAACAGCAGAAGCCGTGGCGTCGAAGCCGGCGGCGCGCAATCGCTGGAAGCCGATACGGTCGGCTTCGTATTCATGTTCGCGGGTGTAATTGATTTGCGACTGTATCGCCAGCGCCTGAGCCGAAGCGACGGCAGCGCCAATCACTTGGCCGCTTGACGACGAGTTTGATTGGGAGGCGGCCACCGCAACGGCAAGCGCCGCCAGTGTCAACAGCAACGCATCTTTTTGACCGCTGGCCATTCGCGTCAAGTGGCGCTGGGTGACATGGGTGATTTCATGCGCCAGCACGCTCGCCAGTTCCGATTCGCTTTGCGTGAGCAGGATCAGTCCGGTATTGACGCCGATATAGCCGCCGGGCAGGGCAAAGGCATTGATGCTTGGGTCAGGAACGGCGAAAAACTCGAAATCCTGCCGCGTGTCGTTGCCGGCAGCCACCAGTTTATGCCCGAGCGAGTCCAGATAATCGTTGACTTCGGGATCGTTCATGTAGGCGCCGGCCGCGCGCAGTTCACGGACGATGGATTCGCCGAGTTTGCGTTCCTGGGCCGGCGACAGGATTTGCTGAGAAGCGTCGCCGAGTTCCGGTAAATTATAAATATTTTGCGCTGTCGCCAGCGGTGGCAAAATCGTGGCAAATGTCAACGTGGCGCACAACCAGACACACGTCCATGTACGCCATTGCCGACCGCCGTTATGTCCGGTACGGTGGTGTGGCGGCTTACGCGGGGGCGGCAGGGCGTTCTGAGATGGGGGCATGGGTGTACGATGAACGGATCGGTTGTCGCGAACAATGCTAAGATGCGCAGCGTTGTTCTACGATAATTGTTTATTGTCCCGTGCTTTTCATGTCGGTGCAATCGGGACAACTTCTGATTTTACGATCTTTGACGCTTTGATTTTCCAGGTGGGAGAACCTATGATTTCTTCGACAATCCAATCACCATTGACCCATTTTGATGCCGGCGGGCAGGCGCATATGGTCGATGTGGCTGCCAAGGAGGTGACGCTACGGGTGGCACGCGCCGGTGGTCGAATCATGATGGCGCCGGCGACGCTGGCTTTGATACGCGATGGCAATGCCAAAAAAGGCGATGTGCTCGGAATCGCGCGAATTGCGGCGATCCAGGCATCGAAGCAGACGGCGCATTTGATCCCATTGTGCCATCCGTTACCGCTGACGCGGGTAGCGGTGGCGTTCGAAATCGATGAAGCAGCGGGCGCGGTGGGTATTGAAGTCACGGCCGAGACATTGGCGCGTACCGGTGTCGAAATGGAGGCGCTGACGGCGGTGGCGGCGGGGCTGCTGACCATCTACGATATGTGCAAAGCGGCGGATCGCGGTATGCGTATCGGCGACATCCGCTTGCTTGAGAAAAAAGGCGGAAAATCCGGCCATTTCAAGGCCGAGGGAGAAGCGTGACGTGTTCAAATACGTACGGGAAGACATCAAGGCGATTTTCGAGCGAGATCCGGCGGCGCGTAGCAGTTGGGAAATCCTGACCTGCTATCCGGGAGTGCATGCGCTGATTTTTCATCGGCTGCTGGCGGGGCCGTGCTGGCGGCTTGGGTTACGCTGGCTGGCGCGCTGGTTTTCAACGATAGCGCGCTGGATGACTGGCATCGAAATTCATCCGGGCGCGACCATTGGCCGACGCGTGTTCATCGACCACGGGATGGGGGTCGTGATCGGCGAGACTGCCGAGATCGGCGACGACTGTACGCTGTACCACGGTGTGACGCTGGGCGGCACGTCGTGGAACAAGGGCAAACGTCACCCGACGCTGGGGACTGGTGTGGTCGTTGGGGCCGGTGCCAAAATCCTTGGGCCAATCCTGATCGGCAATGACGCGAGAATCGGTTCCAATGCTGTGGTAGTGCGCGAGGTGCCGCCGGGCGCGACGGCTGTTGGCATTCCCGCCCGCATTCTGGCAAAGGACGATGAGCAGAAAAAGGAAGTAAAGCCGGAAACGCCAGTTGGAACGGGGACGATGCATTTCTCGGCTTATGCTGTATCGCGCGACATGAACGATCCTGTTGTGCTGGCGTTGCACCAATTGTTCGACCATGTTGCCAAAACGGAAGAACGCTTGGCGGCGGTTGCCGAACACTTGCGCGGGCAGGGGTTCGATTGTGGGGCGACCGGTCAGACGAAAGAACCGCTGGATGCGGCCTCTCTGGACAAGATGCTGGAATGAATTTTTTGTATTGGTGAGAACGAAAAAGTAGTTGACTAAAGTTGTTGGTTATAATAGTGTAACTGGTATTGGCTCTGCGGTTATTATTTTTAAACTGTAACCGGGCGGATCGATTCTGGTGGTGATGATCGACTTCGGTGTGGTTCATTCTTCCCGGTAGTTTCCAACGCTGGCTCGGAGAAATGATATGCGTCTGACGACGAAAGGCCGTTTTGCGGTCACAGCAGTTCTGGATGTTGCTCTTCATGGTGCCCACGGCCCAGTGACGTTAGCGGCGGTCTCTGAGCGGCAGAACATATCACTGTCGTATCTCGAACAGTTGTTTGGCAAATTACGACGCAGCGGTTTGGTCGAAAGTGTGCGCGGACCAGGCGGTGGTTACAATCTGACCAAGCCGCCGTCACAGATATCCGTGGCCGACATCATTTTTGCGGTCGATGAGCCGATTGATGCAACACGTTGCGGTGGTCGCGGCAACTGTCAGCACGAGCAGGAGCATTGCATGACGCACGATTTATGGACGGGGCTGACTTCCCATATTTTCAAGTTCATCCACTCGATCACGCTGGAGCAGTTGGTGGTGCAACAGCAAAGCAAGGGCAAGTGCTGCGCATCTCCCGAGAAAGCAATTATCATTCAAAATTTGAGCGACGTGCGCGAACCGACACTGATTTAATGGCGCGGCGGCAAACGCCAGACATTTGGTATTGATAGACACGAACCATGCGTCTTGCCGTTCGAACGGATACGGTTTGACACGCGGTTTTCAACAGCGAAATAAAACCATGAAGTTTCCAATTTATCTCGATTATGCGGCAACGACGCCCGTCGATCCCCGCGTGGCCGAGAAAATGATTCCTTATCTGACGGAGCATTTCGGCAATCCGGCATCGCGTTCGCACGCCTTCGGTTGGGCTGCCGAAGAGGCAGTCGAAAACGCCCGGCGCGAGGTTGCCGCACTGTTCAACTGCGACGCCAAAGAAATCGTCTGGACTTCGGGGGCTACCGAGTCGACCAATCTGGCGCTCAAGGGCGCGGCGCATTTTTATCAGGGCAAAGGAAAACACCTGATCACGGTGCGCACTGAACACAAAGCGACGCTCGATACCATGCGCGAACTGGAGCGCCAGGGGTTTGAGGTGACGTATCTCGATGTTGACGGAGAGGGGTTGCTTGATCTCGAAGCGTTCAAGGCGGCGCTACGGCCCGATACCATTCTGGTTTCGGTGATGTATGTGAACAATGAGATCGGCGTCATTCAAAACATTCCGGCGATCAGTGAGTGGTGTCGAGAACGCGGTATTCTTCTTCATGTCGATGCTGTGCAGGCGGTTGGTAAATTGCCGATAGATCTGGCGGCACTGAAAATCGACCTGATGTCGGTGTCGTCGCACAAGGTGTACGGCCCGAAAGGAATCGGCGCGTTGTTCGTGCGGCGCAAGCCGCGCATCCGACTGGAAGCGCAAATGCATGGAGGCGGTCACGAGCGCGGCATGCGCTCGGGGACGTTGCCGACGCATCAAATTGTCGGCATGGGCGAAGCGTTTCGGCTGACGCGTCTGGAAATGGCAGAAGAAGTGCCGCGCCTGACGCGGCTGCGCGATCGGCTGTTGAAAGGTTTGCAGGAAATTGAAGAAGTGTACGTCAATGGGTCGTTTGAACATCGGGCGTGCAACAATCTCAACATGAGCTTCAACTTCGTCGAAGGCGAAAGCCTGATGATGGCAATTCGCGATATCGCGGTTTCGTCGGGTTCAGCGTGCACCTCTGCGTCACTGGAACCGTCGTATGTGTTGCGGGCGTTGGGGCGCAGCGATGAGCTGGCGCACAGTTCAATCCGTTTTTCGGTTGGCCGTTTTACGACGGAAGAAGAAATTGATTACGCAGTGACGCTGGTTAAACAGAAAGTACACAAACTGCGCGAGTTGTCGCCGTTGTGGGAAATGTATTGCGACAAGGTGGATTTCAATCAGGTGCAGTGGGCGACACATTGAGTGTTGCGGCACAGGGCGCTTGGCGAGACGGCAGGAGACCGTGATGGCTTACAGTGAAAAAGTATTGGAGCATTATGAAAATCCGCGCAATGTCGGCTCGTTCGACAAGGAGGAGCGTGGCGTGGGCACCGGCATGGTCGGCGCGCCGGCGTGCGGCGACGTGATGAAATTGCAAATCAAGGTCGGTAAAGACGGCGTAATTGAAGATGCGCGTTTCAAGACTTACGGTTGTGGCTCAGCGATTGCTTCGTCGTCGCTGGTGACTGAGTGGGTCAAAGGCAAGACGCTCGATGAAGCGATGGCGATCAAAAACTCGGAGATCGCTGAAGAACTGGCGCTGCCGCCGGTAAAAATCCATTGTTCGATTCTGGCCGAAGACGCGATCAAGGCGGCGATTGCAGACTATAAAGCCAAGAGCGGCGCTGAGCCGGGACACGAAGAAAAGACCGCCGAAGCGGCGGTGTGTTCTCCGCATGCAGCGACGTGAAAAGGAAAGATCAAAGAGGAAAGATCACATGACCATTCAACTGACCCCGAGTGCGGTCAAACACATTCAAGCAAGTCTGACCAAACGCGGCAAAGGCATCGGCTTGCGTCTGGGCGTTCGTACTTCCGGTTGCTCCGGTCTGGCGTACAAGATTGAATACGCCGACGAAATGCGGCCGGAAGATGTTTGCTTTGAAAACGACGGCGTAACGATTGTTATTGACAAGAAAAGTCTGCCGTATCTCGACGGCACCCGGCTCGATTACCGACGCGAGGGATTGAATGAAGGGTTTAAGTTCGAGAATCCGAACGTCAAATCACAGTGTGGTTGCGGCGAATCGTTTAACGTCTGAAGTTTCAGACGTTCGATCAATCGTGATGGATCGTAAAGCCGATTTTTTTTCGTTGTTCGGATTGCCGTGCCGGTATGCGCTGGATGAAACAGTTTTGAACGAATCCTATCGCACGTTACTGGCGCGTGTGCATCCGGATACCGTGGCACTCGCCGATGTGGCTGCGAAACGGCGGGCGATTGAAGAAGCTGCTTACGTCAACGATGCATATCGTGTTCTCAAGAACCCGGTGCGGCGCGGCGATTATTTGTTGCAATGCCATGGTGAAGCGCCGCTCGGAGTCAGCGAGGTGTTGCCGGTTGAATTTCTGAACGAGCAACTGGAAGCGCGCGAAGCCGCCGACACGGCATGGCAGGCAGGCGACGCCGACCGTCTGGAAGCGTTATGGGTGTCGCTGGAGGAGGAGCAACAGCAGCGGCAGCAGGCATTGGCTGCATTATTTGCTGATGATGAAACACCGTCGAAAGCAGCGCTGGCGCAAGCCAGACAACATGTGCTGTCACTACAGTTTTTGGCTCGTTTTGCTGATGATCTCAGTGAAAAAATGGATGCCTGAAACCACACAGCAGATATAAACGTCTACAATGGTGCGAACGAAAACGGTACGTTGTTGGGGAAGAAATGTTGCTGCAAATTACTGAACCGGACAACCCCGCTCCGCTGCGCGAACGCAAGCGTGCGGCGGGTATCGATTTAGGAACGACACATTCTCTGGTGGCGAGCATGCCTCAAGGGGTGGCAACAGTATTGCCCGATGAGAAAGGGCGCGTGTTGTTGCCATCGGTGGTTCGGTTTGGAGAGCATGGGGAAACCATCGTTGGCCATAGCGCGTTGCCCTGGCTGGTGCGCGATGCCGCCAACACGATTGCTTCAGTGAAACGTTTGATGGGGCGTGGATTGGCCGATCTCGGTGACGCGCGCCAGTTTCCGTACCAGTGGGTACAAACGTCCGGGATGGTGCGTCTGAAAACGCGTGCCGGAGAAAAAAATCCGATCGAAATCTCCGCCGAAATTTTGAAGGCGTTGCGTTTGCGTGCCGAAACGCAATTGGGAGGCGCGCTCGAAGGTGTTGTGGTGACGGTGCCGGCGTACTTCGATGATGCGCAGCGGCAAGCGACAAAAGAAGCGGCGCGATTGGCGGGGCTTAACGTTTTGCGGTTGTTGAATGAACCGACGGCGGCCGCCATTGCCTATGGGCTCGATCATGGCGCTGAGGGCGTTTACGTTATTTACGATCTGGGGGGGGGCACTTTCGACGTTTCCGTTTTGCGTTTGTCGCGCGGCGTGTTCGAGGTGCTGGCAACGCATGGCGACTCGGCGCTGGGCGGCGACGATTTCGACCATCGTGTTTTTTGCTGGATTCTCGAAATGGCTCATTTGCCGCCATTGGCGGCTGAGGATGTCCGTTTGTTGTTGACTGTCGCGCGGAGCGCCAAGGAAACGTTGACGCAGCATGAAACGGCGCCGGTGGTAGCGGTTTTATCGACGGGGATCAAGATCGAGTTGATACTAACAGCCGAAGTGTTTACCGAGATTACCCGGCATTTGGTACAGAAGACGTTGACACCGCTCAAACGCGCGTTACGCGATGCCAAGCTGTCGGTCGAAGAGATCAAAGGCGTTGTGCTGGTCGGGGGCGCGACGCGAATGCCGCAAATCCGCCATGCGGTCGCGGAATTTTTCAAACAGCCGCCGCTGGTTAATCTGGATCCCGACGAAGTGGTGGCGCTTGGGGCGGCAATTCAGGCCAATGCGTTGGTCGGCAATCGCGGTCTCGACAGTGGAGAAGATTGGTTGCTTCTCGACGTTACGCCGTTATCGCTCGGGCTGGAAACGATGGGCGGGCTGGTCGAGAAAATCGTGCCGCGCAACGCCAGCATTCCGTTGGTGCGGGCGCAGGATTTTACGACGTTTAAGGATGGGCAGACGGCGCTGGCGATTCATGTGGTGCAGGGTGAGCGTGAGAAAGTTTCCGATTGCCGTTCGTTGGCGCGTTTCGAATTGCGCGGCATTCCGCCAATGGTAGCGGGTGCAGCACGAGTCCGCATTACGTTTCAGATCGATGCTGACGGTTTGTTGTCGGTGTCGGCACGTGAGCAGACCACCGGCGTCGAGGCTTCGGTCGAGGTGAAGCCTTCTTACGGGTTGGCGGAAAGTGAAATTGCGCGGATGCTCGAAGAATCGCTGGCGCATGCCCGTGACGACATGCAGGCACGGGCGTTGGTGGAAACCCAGGTCGAGGCCGACCAACTGATAGAACTGACGCAGCATGCGTTGACCGAGGATGGCGATTTGCTGAACGAGCGCGAGCGCGCTGCCATCGACGCGGCGTTGACAGAACTGGCGCAGCGTCGGCAGGGACAGGAACTCAATGCGTTGCGTCTGGCGTTGGCGAAAGCGAACAGGGCAACGGCGGAATTTGCGGGTCGACGAATGGATCGCAGCGTTCAGAAAGCATTGACGGGGAAACGTGTTGACAGCGTGGTTCTAGGCTGAGTAATCTTGTTTCAATAATCATTTTTCAAGAGAGAGCCGCAGAAGGCTCTCGTTAAAAACCTATGAGAGGTTGTTGGGTATGCCGACGATAACAGTGTTACCACACCCGGAGTGGTGCAAAGAGGGCGTATCGTTTGAAGCATCGCCGGGTGAATCTTTGCTGGATGCGTTGCTGACGCATGGTGTCCATGTCGAGCACGCTTGCGAAAAATCTTGTGCCTGCACGACCTGTCATGTAATTGTCCGGAAGGGGGTTGATTCGCTAAATGAAACCAGCGAGAAGGAAGAAGACATGCTCGACCGGGCCTGGGGATTGACAACAACATCGCGGCTTTCCTGTCAGACGAAGATTGGCGCGGAGTCGTTGGAAATCGAACTGCCGCGTTATACTATTAATCACGCTAAAGAACGATGAGGGATAACTGTGGGAACAAAGTTAACCTGGCAGGACACCTATGACATTGCCGAAGCGCTGGCCGATGCGCACGAGGACATTGATCCGCATACGATCCGCTATACCGATTTGCATCGCTGGGTTTGTGAGTTGCCGGATTTTGGCGACGATCCCGAAGCGAGCAACGAGCGTATTCTTGAAGCCATCCAGATGGCGTGGATTGACGAGGTAGGTTGATTTAATAAACGTGTAAGAAAACACAACACACAAAACACAAGGGCACGATATCGTGCCCTTGTGTTTTTGGAAGCCCGGGTTCAGTGAAGTTACATCATCCCGATCGTCTTTGGCAACCATAGGGAGATGATCGGAACGTAGGTGACGAGAACCAGGAACACCAGCATCGTCAGCAACCAAGGCCACACGGCAATGGTCAGTTCGGTAATCCCCATTTTTGTGATCCCCGAGGCGACATACAGATTGAGACCGACCGGTGGGTGACACAACCCCACTTCCATGTTGACGACGATCAGCACGCCGAAGTGAATCGGATCAATACCGAGCTTCATCGCGATCGGAAAGAGAATCGGTGCCATGATCAACACGATCGATGATGGTTCCATGAAGTTACCGGCGGCAAGCAGAACGAGGTTGACCACGAGCAAGAAACCGATGACGCCAAGGCCGTGCGCGAGAATCCATTCACTCATTGCTTGCGGGATGTTTTCGTGAGTCATCAGGAATGAGAACAGTGCTGCGTTGGTGATGATATAGAGCAGCATCGCCGACATATTGGCTGAAGCCAACAACACTTTCGGAATTTCTTTCAGTGACATGTCTCTGTAGA
>JAISPI010000089.1 GCA_031275075.1 Burkholderiales bacterium
GTGTCAATAACAGACACTTTACCCAAACGGCTGCTCCAGCGGCCTCCTTTGCCGAGAAGTACCGTCACCACACGGTATAATGCTTAGAAGATATCCCCTTGCCGCGCTGCCCTGATAAAGGAGATGACGATGAAACTGTGGAGCAACAGCTTTGCGGATTTGACCCCGATCCCCGGTGAACACGCGTTCGCTGTCATTGACGCAGCCCAACATGTTGCCTTGTCCGACAACCGTAACCCGCATCTGGCGTGGGACAATGTGCCGACCGGAACACACTCGTTCGTGCTGATTTGTCACGACAAGGATGTGCCGAGCCGGGGCGACGACGTTAACAAAGAAGGTCGTGAGATACCTGCGTCGTTGCCGCGCGTCGATTTTTTCCATTGGGTTTTGATTGATATTCCGGTCGCGCAGCGCGAAATCAACGTCGGCAGTCATAGCCATGGCGTCACACCACGCGGCAAACCGGGGCCGGAAACATCACTGGCGCCGGACGGTATGCGGCACGGCATTAACGATTTCACCGGCTGGTTCTCGGGCGACCCCGACATGCGCGGCGACTACTACGGCTATGACGGACCGTGCCCACCGTGGAACGACAGCATTGTCCATCACTACCTCTTTACGTTATATGCGCTTGATGTCCCCCGCCTCCGGGTAGACGGCAAGCTGAGCGGGCAAGCCGTGCGATTGGCAATGCAAAAACATATTCTGGCGCAGGCTTCGCTGACCGGTTTGTACACACTGAACCCGCGGTTGGCAAAATAACGACAACACCCCTGCAAAAAACACCATGAAAAAATACTTTCCCGTGCTGGCATTCGCTGTAACGGCTATGGCCGCAACCATACTGACCGGCTGCGGCGTTGAAACCGCCAGCACGGCGGCAACCGCAGCGCAGATAAAAGCCGAAGAAGCCAAACGAGCGCAGGAGCAGTTGGAGGCGGCAAGGAAAGAAATTGATGCCGCCCATCAACTGATGCAGCAACGGATCGAGGATGCCGACCGAAACGCGGCTCCGGCTGCTACCGCCGTACCGTAAATGTCGACTTGAATTTGTTTATTAGAATTTTTCCCATACCCCAAAATTCCATTACACTTCTGCCCTAAGCCCCAATCTCCGGTGGCTAGAGGAGGAAATGTGCAAACAACAAAACGCATCATCGCGGCAGTTCTGTCGCTCGCTTTCATGTTGTTCATTGCAAACCCGATGGTCGCGTGGGCTGCTGACGTTAATGCCGGAAATGCGGTCACGCTGGTCGGCTATATCACTGGCGCAACAGAACCCATGGTGATTACCCTTACCGCTGATATTCCGCTCGCCGCCCTGTTGGGAATCCCCAGCGGCAAAGATATCACGTTGAAAAGCGGTCATACGTCTGGCAATCCGCCGTATCGGCTGATCGGCGCGAACGGGGCGGATACCATCGAAAACCGCGGTACGCTGGTGCTTGATGGTATTACCGTGACTCACAATGTCGGCGAAGACGGTGTCGGCGTATACAACACTGGTGCTGCTCTTCTTACCCTTAAAAGCGGCAAGATTTCCGGCAATTCTGATAGTAGCGGCGCTGGCGTATTCAATTCCGGGACATTTGATATGAGCGGAGGCGAGATTTCCGGCAACACGGCTACTTCTCTCGGTGGTGGTGTGTATAACAACACGAATGCCTCCTTCACGATACAAGGCGGAAAAATTTCCGGCAATACGGCTGAGGATGGCGGTGGTGTATTCAATTTTGGGGTATTTGCCATAAACGGTGGCGAGATCTCCGACAACACGGCGGTCTATGATGGTGGCGGCGTGTGCAACTATGCGCCTTCCCTCACCATGAGCAACGGTACGATCTCCAGAAACAGCGCCGAATATGGTGGCGGCATATTTGCGCGCTCCGGTAACAGTCTTACCCTGAACGGTGGCACGATCTCCGGTAATACAGCGACCGAGTATGGCGGCGGCGTGTACAGCGACATCGTCTCCCTTGTAATGAACAACGGAACCGTCTCTGAAAACGAGGCCCCGCATGGTGGTGGCCTGTACATCGAGAACAACGCGGCAACCTTCGCGCTGGAGGGCGGAACGATTTCCGGCAACATTTCTAACGGCCACGGCGGCGGCGTTTTCAGCAATGCCATCTCTTCCACCATGAAAGCCGGCGTTATCTCTGGCAATGAGGCTCACCACGGGGGAGGTATATACCTCACCAACGCTTCCGGAACGTTCACAATGCAGGGCGGAATGATTTCTAACAACATTGCCAATGGCGGCGGCTCCGCTACCGGCGGTCATGGCGGCGGCGTGTTTAGCCGCGCCAGTTCTTTCACGATGAGCAGTAGCGAGGTCTCCGCTAATCGGGCCAGCCACGGAGGCGGCCTGTATATCGATAATGGCCTTTTTGCGATGAACAGCGGCAATATCTCCGGCAACCAAGCCGACCGCGGCGGCGGCATTTTTGTATATCAACTCAATACTGCCAATGCCCAAATAAATGGTGGCGCCATTTCGAATAACAGGGCTGCTGTCAACGGCGGCGGTATTTGGGTAACAGACAGTCGCGTACAAAGCGCGCTTCAGACCCTCTCTGTGGCTAATGGCGTAGTGTTCTCAGGTAACAGGGCCGCAAACGCCTATGACCGCAACCCTGCTGACAACACGATATACAGCGCGCAGATACAAAAAGCCAACAACACCTGGTCGGCCTCACTCCCGCAGGGCTACAACAACTACGACATCAGCTATGTGTGGGGGCATTCGGTAACGTTCCCCGTTCCTGCGCTGAATCCGGCGATGTTGGTATTGCTGACGCTGATGTTAGGGGTGGTGGCGGCGGTTTGGCAAACGCAGTCCTTCGGCAAACGCAGGATGTGATTTACAGGAACGGGGGAGCCGGGTTTGCGACCGCATGATGGGACGACAGCACCAAGAGCCTGATACCTGACTTCCGCCGCTCCGTAAAACACGTTACCATCTAAAATGCCGCGCGTTTTCCGTTGCTTTACAATCTCCCTTCTGGAATGGGAAACGCGGTGATTTGCCGATTTTTTTGAGACCCTCCATGCCGCAGGCAATAAGCTCGCGGGTTTTTGAGGGTATTGCGCTGTTTTAACGCGCGTTGTGAGTGTTTCAGGAGCCTACCATGCCTACCGTTGCCGCAGTTCTTTCGATGATTCGGGAACACGAAGTACGTTTTGTCGATTTCCGGCTCACCGACACGCTGGGAAAAGAGCACCATATGACGGTGCCGTCCCGGCTGGTCGATGAAGACCTCTTCGAGCAGGGTCATCCGTTCGACGGGTCGTCGTTCAGTGGGTGGAAGGGCATTCAGGCGTCCGATATGTTGCTGATGCCCGATGCCAACACCGCCGTGCTCGATCCGTTCATGGACGAGCCGACGCTTAATCTCTTTTGCGACGTGGTCGATCCGGCCGACGGCAAAGGCTATTCGCGCGACCCGCGTTCGCTCGCCCGCCGCGCCGAGGCGTACCTCAAATCGACCGGCATCGCCGACACCGCCTATTTCGGCCCGGAGCCGGAGTTTTTCGTTTTCGATGCGGTCGAGTGGGGCATCGACATGTCGGGTTGCCATTGCAAGATTTTTTCGGATGAAGCACCGTGGATGTCGTCCGAAAAAATGGAGGGCGGCAACCCCGGTCACCGGCCGCGCGTCAAGGGCGGCTACCTGCCGGTGCCGCCGGTCGACAGTCTGCACAATCTGCGTTCGGAGATGTGTCTGATGCTCGAAAAAATGGGCGTGCCGGTCGAGATTCATCATCACGAAGTCGGCTGCGCCGGACAGTGCGAAATCGGCACCCGTTTTTCAACGCTGGTGCAACGTGCCGACTGGCTGCAAATTCTCAAATACGTCGTTCACAATGTCGCACACAATTACGGCAAAACGGCAACGTTCATGCCCAAGCCGATCGTCGGTGACAACGGCTCCGGTATGCACGTCCATCAATCGCTGTGGAAGGATGGCAAAAACCTGTTTTCCGGCGATGGTTACGCTGGTCTGTCGGAAACGGCGTTGTATTACATCGGCGGTATCATCAAGCATGCGCGGGCACTGAACGCGATCACCAATCCCGGCATCAATTCGTACCGTCGGCTGGTACCGGGCTTCGAGGCGCCGGTAAAGCTCGCCTATTCGTCGCGCAACCGTTCGGCGTCGATCCGCATTCCTTACGTCGCCAACCCGAAGGGGCGCCGGATCGAAGCGCGCTTCCCCGATCCAACCGCCAACCCTTATCTGGCTTTCGCGGCGTTGATGATGGCGGGTCTCGACGGCATCCAAAACAAAATCCATCCGGGCGACCCCGCCGACAAGAACCTCTACGATCTGCCGCCGGAAGAAAACGCGAAAATTCCAACCGTGTGCTCAAGCCTCGATCAGGCGCTGGAACATCTCCGTCGCGACCGCGAATTCCTAACGCGCGGCGGTGTGTTTTCGAACGACTTGCTCGACGGCTTCATTGCATTGAAAGAAGAAGAGGTAACGCGTATGCGAATGGCGGTGCATCCGATCGAGTACGATTTGTATTACAGCCTGTAGAAATGAAAAAGATTTTTGTTCCGTTTTTGAAAACAGCACGCCGTGCATCTGTTCGGAGCGTGGCGTGTTGTTTCAGTGTTTTCGTGGGCGGTATTTCCGCGTTATATGCCGGCCATGCTGTTGCTGAAATTTGCGTTTTCGAAAACGACAGCGGGCAAATGTTGTACACCAACGTCTCCCCGGGGCCTGATTGGAAAAAACGTCAATGTTTTGCCACGGTCGAGCCACCACCGGCAGCAAAAAAGGATGCTGCGTCACCGGCCGTGCGCAGCACGTTGCCGAAAGTGTCTTCTGAGAGGCAGAAAGAGCGCGATGCGATGCGCCGCAAAGTCATCGAAGACGAGTTGACGGCCGAAAGCAAATTGCTCGAAGAAGCACGCGTCGCTTACGCGAATGGCGCGCCGCCGGCTTTGCCGGAAGAATTTCTCAACCCGCAGAAATACGCCGCCCGGATCGCGCGGTTGCGCGAATCGGTCGGTCTGCATGAACGTAACGTCGAGGCGTTGAAAAAAGAATTCGCCAGAATGTGAACCATGTCAGAGGCGTCGCTATAAACCTTAGCCCTATCTATAGCCGTAGCCCTAATAAGGTTACGGTTTTTTGTTTGTCGTTTCAGAAAAAACACTCACAGCACAGCTCCTATAAGGTGCTAGAATCGGACGAATCGATTTTTTCAACGTCCTTCGACGCCTTTCCCCAAGAGGTTTATCGTGAAAATCCATGAGCATCAAGGCAAAGAAATTCTCAAAACTTTTAATGTTCCTGTACCACGCGGCCAAGTCGCGTTTTCCGTTGACGAAGCCGTAAGCGCCGCGAAATCGCTTGGGGGAGAAGTATGGGTTGTCAAAGCGCAGATTCATGCGGGCGGTCGCGGTAAAGGCGGCGGTGTCAAACTGGCGCGTTCGCTCGACGAAGTGCGTTCTATCGCGCAAGCGATGCTGGGCATGCAACTCGTCACCCACCAGACCGGTCCGGAGGGGCAAAAGGTTCGCCGTCTGTGGGTCGAAGAAGGAGCCAATATCAAAAAAGAGTTTTACGCCGGCATCGTGATCGATCGCAATACGCAAACGCCGTGTTTAATGGTATCGAGCGAAGGCGGTATGGATATTGAAGAGGTTGCCGCAAAAACGCCGGAGAAAATTCACAAAGTCTGGGTTGATCCTGTCGCCGGCTTGAGTCAAGCGCAAGCCACCGACGCGGCGCGAACGATCGGCATTCCCGACGCGTCGCTCGCGCAAGCCGCGCTGGTGTTGCAAGGATTGTTCAAAGCATTCTGGGAAACCGATGCCTCGTTGCTCGAAATCAACCCACTGATTCTCGAAGGCAACGGCACGTTGAGGGCGCTGGACGCCAAATTCAATTTCGACAGCAATGCACTGTTTCGCCATCCGGAGATCGTCGCGTTGCGCGATTTTGACGAGGAAAACCCGGCTGAGATTGAGGCATCGAAATACGATTTGTCGTACATCACGCTCGACGGCAACATCGGCTGCCTGGTCAACGGCGCCGGTTTGGCAATGGCGACGATGGATACGATCAAGCTGTTCGGCGGTTCGCCCGCCAATTTTCTCGATGTCGGCGGCGGCGCCACCGCCGAGAAAGTCACCGCCGCCTTCAAGATCATGTTGTCGAACAGGCAGGTCAAAGGCATTCTGGTCAATATTTTCGGCGGCATCATGCGATGCGACACGATTGCCGAAGGCGTGATTGCAGCAGCACGGGAAGTGAACCTCACCGTGCCGCTGGTCGTGCGGATGAAGGGCACCAATGAAGAACTCGGCAAACAATTGCTCAAGGCGTCCGGTCTACCGATTATTCCAGCAGATAACATGGGCGAAGCGGCGCAAAAAATTGTCGATGCCGTAACGGCTCGATAAGGAGAACAACGATGGCTATTCTGATCGACAAAAACACCCGCGTGATGACGCAAGGCATGACCGGCAAGACCGGCCAGTTTCATACGCGGATGTGTCGTGATTACGCGTTCGGCAAACAATGCTTCGTTGCCGGCGTCAACCCGAAGAAAGCGGGCGAAGTGTTTGAAGACGTGCCGGTGTACGCATCGGTGGCTGAAGCGAAAAAAACAACCGGCGCCAACGTCAGTGTAATTTATGTGCCGCCTGCGGGCGCCGCCGAAGCGATCTGGGAAGCGGTGGCCGCCGATCTTGCGCTGGTGATTTGCATCACCGAAGGGATTCCTGTGCGCGACATGGTGATGGTGCGCGACCGGATGCGCAAGGAAAACCGCAAGACGTTATTAATCGGCCCCAATTGCCCCGGCGTAATTACGCCCGATGAAATTAAAATCGGCATCATGCCCGGCCATATTCACAAAAAAGGCAGGATCGGCGTGGTGTCGCGTTCTGGAACGCTGACCTACGAAGCGGTAGCACAACTGACCGAACTGGGGCTCGGTCAATCGAGCGCCGTCGGCATCGGCGGTGATCCGGTTAACGGTTTGAAGCACCGTGATGTGCTTGAACTGTTCAACAACGACCCCGATACCGACGCTGTGGTGATGATCGGTGAAATCGGCGGCTCGGATGAAGAAGAAGCTGCGCGTTGGGTGCGGGACCACATGAAAAAACCGGTGGTCGGCTTCATCGCTGGCGTCACCGCACCGCCCGGCAAGCGGATGGGACACGCCGGCGCCATCATTTCCGGCGGGCAAGGAACCGCGCAGGAGAAACTGGCGGTGCTGGAAGCGTGTCACATTAAGGCGACAAAAAACCCTGCTGAAATCGGTCGATTACTAAAGTCCGTACTTTAATGCCACAACGCCCCCTTTCGAGGGGGGAGATTCGTTAGAGCAAAAACGCAGCGGAAAAAATATGTTACAGTGATTCCCTTGCCGTTTCTTGTCCCTTCTCTGATGCTGGATACTTCCAAGCATGCCTGTTTTACCATGGCCGGTCAGACCGACAGCGGTCGGGTGCGTGACCACAATGAAGATGTTGTTCTGGTCGACAACCGCATCAGGCTGGCGCTCATCGCCGATGGCATGGGCGGTTACAACGCTGGAGAAATCGCTGCCCGGATGGCGGTAGATGTTGTCGCCGAAGGAACCGCGCAGGCATTTGACGCCCAAGGCGGCAGCAAAGCCTTGGACAAGGCCGATCCGGCCACCGGATTGTCGCAAGCGGGTTTGGTGTTGCGTGATCAGGTTCTGCGCGCCAACGAAGCGATTTTCGAATCCTCGCTCAACGAGCCCGAATATGAGGGGATGGGAACAACCCTTGTTGGCGTTTTATTGACCGATCGTCGGCTGGTAGTGGCGCATGTCGGCGATTCACGGTGTTATCGGCTGCGGAATGGTTCGCTGATGACATTAACTCGTGATCACTCGTTGTTACAGGAACAAATTGATTGCGGCGAATGGAAAGAAGAGGATGCCGGAAGCTTTCCTCACAAGAATCTGGTGACGCGGGCGCTCGGCGCCGAGCGTTATGGGCAGGTTGATCTTGCCGAGCATTTTGTCGAGCCGGATGATCTGTACCTTTTGTGTTCGGATGGGTTGACGGACATGCTCGACACCACGCAAATAATGCGATTGCTGCTGGAAAACAACGGCGATCTTACGCGCAAGGTAGCGCTGTTGATCCAAACAGCAAACGAAATGGGCGGACGTGACAATGTTTCCGTCGTCCTGATCGGCATCGCCGCAGACCCGACAGCCACACCAGCAGTCATCCGCAAACGGAAAGTAACAGGAACATGGAAATAACCACGAGTCAACGACAAGCCCAAAGCCCGTTAGTCGTTACTTCGCTTTTTTGACGCAGGAGCCACGCTTTATGCCCAAATTGCTTCTCTTTTTACAGGATGGCGACGCTCGTGAAGTGTTGTTCGACAAGGATCGGATCACGATCGGCCGACGCAACGATAACGACGTTCCATTGCCCTACCCGGCAGTGAGCGGTCGTCATGCGGTCATCTCGTATTTGTCCGCCAACAAATGTTTCGTTGAGGATTTGAAAAGCACCAACGGCACCTTGTTGAACGGCGTACCGATTTTTGAGCGGGAACAACTGAAAGACCGCGATCAGATCGACATTGGTGGTCAGAAATTCGTCTTTCTTGAAGGGACGAAGCTTGTTGGCAAGGATAAGAAGAGATCGGGTGCCGGAGCCAAAGACCAAGCCGAGGATCTCGCCTCTCCCTTGTCATTGACCGCTGCGCACGAATATTTAAATGCGCTGCCGACTGTCCCCAGCACGCCGGAGCCATTGACCGAAGAAGACCTCGAGGAAGAAGAAGCCATCAGCGGGTTGCATTTCCCGACCATCATCAAAACCTCATCCGGTGATACCCCCTCACGCTCCAAGTCCCGCAAGGAAGAGCCGGCGCCCCTGCCGACACTGGATACGGATCTGGTACCGCCGCCCACGCCGGAAGACGAGTTTCCAAGCACCATGCCGCCACAACCGCTCGAAGAGCCGACCTATCGGCTGCCGCCGCCTGTGGCAACCCTCACCGCCATTGCCGGGGCAAATGAGCAGCGTCAGTTGCCGCTACGCTACGGCGAGTACGTGTTGGGCCGCCCTGGCTATCAACTGGCGGTGATCCGGGTCAACGAAGAAGGGTGCCGCCTGCTACCGATGGAAGGCGAGCCTCCGATCGAATTGCGCGGGCAAGCCGTTCCGGCGGAAGGTGTTTTGTTGGTCGATCAGGACGCCTTTACCGTTGGCCGCTCACCGTTGCTGTTTGAATTAAACCGGTCGGAAACCGCCGACGACGATTAGGGCTGACGCGGGGCATAAAATCGCCCCCGAAGATCAAGGCGTGAGAGGACTTTTTTGTCTTGGCTGACCCTCGGTCTTTAGCCGCTGATTCCGGACACCGTTTCCTATTGACAAAACCATGTCGTCCGGTTCTAATGTCAGACTTTTTTCCGATTAAATTCAAGGTGTTGTCATGAAACGGACTTACCAGCCTTCCAAGATCCGCCGTCAGCGGACGCACGGGTTCCGCGCCCGCAACAGCACGGTCGGCGGTCGCAAAGTGCTTTCGGC
>JAISPI010000110.1 GCA_031275075.1 Burkholderiales bacterium
CGGAATTCGTTGTTACGCACCCGCAAGCTGTAGCGCGGCAGACCGGCATAGACGGCATCGGCGCCGTAAGCGATGGCGTAGCGCAGGCTTTTTAGCGAACCGGCGGGGGAGAGGAGTTCGGGGCGTTTCATATCAGGGATCAGGAAGGTCTTATAATGATGGCAGGTTTTCCGTACGTATGTTTTAGTTTACAACCAGACTTTGACAGGAGGTAGCAATGAGCACGGAACGGGATTGGAACGAGACCATGAAGTCGGAATGGGACAGCCTGATGCCGGCGGGCGATACGTCGCGGCGGGGTTTTGTTGTCGGCACATTGGCGGCGGGGTTTGCGCTGGCGGTGCAGCCGGTGATGGCGCAGACGGCGATCACGACCAGCACGGACGGCTTGGAAGCGTCGGATGTCAAGATTCCGGCTCAGGGCGGCGACATGCCGGCTTATCGGGCACGACCGGTGAAAGGAAAAAACTGGCCGACGATCCTGGTGGTGCAGGAGATTTTCGGCGTGCACGAATACATCAAGGATGTTTGCCGGCGGTTGGCCAAGCAGGGCTATATGGCGATTGCGCCGGAGCTTTTCGCGCGTTACGGTGATCCGCGTCAGTACAGCGAAGTACAACAGTTGTTGCGTGAACTGGTGTCGAAAATTCCCGATGGTGAAGTGCTTGCCGATCTCGACGCTTGTGTGGCGTGGGCGCAGCAACAGGGAGGTGACACCGCGCGGCTAGGGATTACCGGTTTTTGCTGGGGCGGACGCATTACTTGGTTGTATTGTGCACACCAGCCGAAAGTCAAGGCGGGCGTGGCGTGGTATGGCCGTTTGGAAGGTGAAAAAACAGAGCTGACACCGCAACATCCGATTGATGTCGTCGGCGAATTGAAGGCGCCGGTGTTGGGGCTGTACGGCGGCGCCGATGCGGGTATTCCGCAAGAGAGTGTCGAAAGAATGCGTCAAGCGCTGGCGGCGGGCAGTGCCGCCGCCAAGGCTTCCGAGTTCAAAGTTTATAAAGATGCGCCGCATGCGTTCCATGCTGATCACCGACCCAGTTTCCGGCGTGAGGAAGCAACCGACGGTTGGAAGCGTATGCGGGAGTGGTTCAAGAAGAAAGGTGTTTGAGAAAGAAGAATTCGGGTGCAAGTTCTCGGCATCGAAACGTCGTGTGACGAAACCGGCATTGCGCTCTACGATACCGAGCGCGGTTTGCGTGCGCATGCGCTGCATTCGCAGGTTGCACTGCATGCGGCCTACGGCGGCGTGGTTCCGGAGTTGGCGTCGCGCGACCATGTGCGACGTATCATTCCGCTGATTGAGGCGGTGATGCGTGAGGCGGAAACAACGCTGGATGCGGTGGACGGCGTGGCGTATACGCAGGGGCCGGGGCTTGCCGGCGCGTTGCTGGTCGGCGCCAGTGTGGCGAGCGCGTTGGCGCTGGCGCTCAACAAGCCATTGATCGGTGTGCATCATTTGGAAGGACATTTGTTATCGCCGTTGCTTTCCGCGGACAAACCGGCGTTTCCGTTTGTTGCGCTGTTGGTGTCGGGTGGGCACAGCCAGTTGTTTTTTGTTCGAGGTGTCGGGCAGTACGAATTGCTCGGCGATACCTTCGATGATGCGGCCGGTGAAGCCTTCGATAAAGCGGCACAACTGCTTGGTTTACCGTATCCGGGGGGGCCTGCGTTGGCGCAGTTGGCTCGTCAGGGACGCGCCGGAGTCGTGCGTTTGCCGCGTCCGTTGATCGACGCGCCGCATCTTCATTTCAGTTTTTCGGGATTGAAAACGGCAGTGCTGACGTTGGTGCGGAAATTACAACACGAAGGGCGTTTCGACGATCAGACACGCGCGGATGTGGCGCTGGAGTTTGAAGCGGCGGTGGTTGATGTTCTCGCTGCCAAGGCGTTTGCAGCATTGCGACAGACGCAAAACCGGCAATTGGTGGTGGCTGGCGGTGTCGGCGCGAACCAATCGTTGCGGTCGCGTTTTGCCGGAGAGGCTGTTGCGCTGGGTGTCCGTGTTTATTTTCCGGAGATGGCGTTTTGCACCGATAATGGCGCAATGATCGCGCTGGTCGGCGCATTAAGAATGGCGGACGGCGTGCGCGATTATACATTTCAGGTGAAGCCGCGCTGGCCGTTGATGGAGTTAGAGGCGGTTGAAAGAGCTGCGTGAACAAGGAAAAAACGATGCAAGTTGCAGTGGCACAACTCAATCTGACCGTCGGCGCACTTAATGCCAATGCGCGCCGTTTGTTGGAAGCGCATCAATCGGCGTGCCGCGCCGGCGCGAGGGTGACGCTGACACCGGAGTTGTCACTGACCGGTTTTCCGCCACAGGATTTGTTATTGCGCCGAGCGTTTCTTGATGATTGCGCGCAACACTTGCAGGCGTTGGCGGCGCAAGTCGATCAAGGCGTTTTGCTGGTGGGTTTTCCAGAATACGATGGAACGCAGTGCTATAACGCTGTGGCGTTGTTGCGCCGAGGTAAAGTGCGGCAAATTTACCGCAAACAGATTTTACGCGTGGACGAGAAGCGTTATTTCAAGAAAGGCGACACCGCTGTGCCGGGCGTTTTTGAGGAAAGCGGCACACGTTTTGCGATACTGTGTGGCGACGATCTCGTTAAGCCGGGGCCGGGCAAAGCGGCATTGGCGGCAGACGCTCAGTGCGGACTGGTTGCCGACGCACGCGCTTACCAAGTCGATGATGAGACTGCTTATCCGGCTTGGTTATCGGCGCGAGCGAAAACGCTGGGCTTACCGTTGATTGTTGCGCAACATGTGGGCGGTCAGGATACGCAAGTGTTTATGGGTGCATCAATGGCGGTCAATTCGACGGGCGTTTGTGCGCAACGGTGGCCAGCCTGGCATGAGGCGTTGGCGTTGGCGCAGATCAAGCGCGGTGAACCGGATGTACGCGGCAACCAAACGCAAGAGCCGAGCGAGCATCACGTTTATCAGGCGTTGGTGACGGCGTTGCGCGATTACATTCAGAAAAACGGTTTTCCCGGTATCGTGATGGGGCTGTCGGGTGGTGTCGATTCGGCGCTGGCATTGGCGCTGGCTGTCGATGCGTTAGGTTCTCATCGCGTACAGACATTCATGCTGCCGTCGCCCTACACCAGCGCGATGAGCTTGGCCGATGCCGAGACGATGGCGCGGGAACTGGGTGTGGCGCATCACAATATCGCGTTGGCGCCGTTGATGAACGCGGTGACGAAAACACTGAGGCCGTGGCTTAACGACGCACCTGAAGCATTGACGGCGCAAAACGTTCAGGCGCGGTTGCGGGCGTTGCTGCTGATGGGGTTATCGAATCAGCACAACTGGTTGTTGCTGGCGACCGGCAACAAATCGGAAGCGGCCGTTGGTTATTCGACGTTGTACGGAGATATGGCGGGTGGTTTTGCACCATTGAAAGATGTGACCAAAGGTTGGGTTTACCGATTGGCGCGTTACCGCAATACGCTGGGCAGGATTATTCCTGAACGGATTTTGACGCGGGCACCGAGCGCCGAACTGGCGTATGGACAAACTGACCAAGATTCATTGCCTCCCTATGAAACACTTGATGCGATCATCGAAGGCTATGTTGAACAAGGTGAGGATGCGGCGGTGCTGCTGGAACAGGGCGTCTCAAGGAAACATCTCAAAGAAACGTTGCAGCTTTTAGCGGTGAACGAATACAAACGGCGGCAGGCGGTGCCGGGGCCGTGTATTACGGCGCGCGCTTTTGACAACGATTGGCGTTATCCAATGACTTCAAAATGGCGTGAGTCTTTGGAAAAATCAGGGAAGAGCCGGAAGGACGGCAAAATGGCAAAGAATGCCGAAGCGAAAGATGCTGAAGTAAAAAAACGGAAGAAGGAGAAATCATGAAGCGTATCGAGGCCATCATCAAACCGTTCAAGCTCGACGAAGTGCGTGAAGCGTTGTCGGAGTTGGGCGCATCGGGCATGACCGTTACCGAGGTCAAAGGATTTGGCCGTCAAAAAGGACATACTGAACTGTATCGGGGAGCGGAGTACGCGATTGATTTTTTGCCAAAGATCAAAGTCGAAGTGGTGCTTTCCGAGGCACTGGTCGAACGGGCGATCGAGGCAATCGTTCGTGTGGCGCGTACCGGAAAGATCGGCGATGGTAAAATTTTTGTCATGCCGGTGGAGCAGGTAGTCCGCATTCGTACCGGTGAAGAAGGTGAAGCTGCGCTTTGATAAGGGTTTGTTTGAAGCGGAAAAGCTGATTTATTGCATTTATTGAAAGGGATGAAGATGAACGCATTTTTCAAAGAGTTTAGGGAGTTTGCAGTAAAAGGCAGTGTTATTGATCTGGCGGTTGGGGTGATCATCGGCGCCGCATTTGGAAAAATCGTTGATTCGCTGGTGAAAGATTTAATGATGCCGATCATCAGCCGTTTTTTAGGCGGTCTCGACTTTACAAACTGGTTCTTCGTTCTCGGGAAAGTTCCCGAAAGCTACGATGGGCCGGTAACGTATGAGGCGTTGACCAAAGCGGGTGTCCCGCTGTTTGCTTACGGTAATTTCATCACGATTCTGATCAACTTCATCATTCTGGCGGCCATTATTTTTCTGATGGTACGACAGGTCAACCGGTTAAAGAGAGAAATGTTGCCCGCTGCGCCTGCCGAGCCGCCGCCGACGCCGGAAGAAATATTGCTGTTGAGGGAAATACGCGATTCAATGAAGAAAGTTTGAAGACAAAGTGACTGACGTTTCGCATTGGAGAAAAGCCCGTGTGGCCGGCCATTTCTTGTGGGCGGAGCGGCTTTTCTCGTTGCAGGTTGATGCGCCGGAGATTCGTTTTGCTGCCGGTCAGTTTGCTTCGTTGGCGTTGCCGTCGCCGGAAGGTAGCGCCGAACCGATGGTGTCGCGGCCCTACTCGTTCGTCAATGCGCCGGATACCGCGCCACACGAATTTCTCATTGTCGAATTGCCCCAAGGAACATTGTCGTCGCGTTTAGCGCGATTGCGTGAAGGTGACGACATCTGGATCGGTAACGCTTACGGTTTTTTCGTATGCGATGAAGTGCCGGCAGCGCCGGTGTTGTGGATGATGGCGACTGGTACGGGTGTTGCACCATTTCTGTCGATGCTGCGTACCAGTGAACTGTGGCAGAAGTTCGGACACGTTGTGCTTGTGCACAGCGTGCGGTGGGCGGAAGAACGGGTGTATCCGAACGTGATTGAAGCGGTGCAGCGGGAACACGGCGCCCGTTTTTCGTATGCGCCTTTCGTCAGCCGTGAGACAGCAAACTATAAAAACCACCTGTGTTTCCCGGGGCGAATCACCGCGGCGCTTGTCAGCGGTCAATTAGAAAAAGCGGTAGGCCACGCGATCGACAAAGAAACGGCGCAGGTGATGTTGTGCGGCAATCCGGCGATGGTCGAGGAAGTGCAGCGTTTACTCGGTGAGCGCGGCATGCGCCGTCATCGCAAACGCGCGCCGGGGCAAATCACGACCGAAGCGTATTGGTAAGTGTGACCCAAACCTAAAATTTTTTCAGGTCAATCCTTTACATCCGGAGCGACAATAGGGAAGTTGGTCGGGAATGGAGGGGCCAGTAAAGAAAATAACTCCTCCGCTTTGGCAGCATTGCCGCTTACTACCCGGCATAACACTTGTTGCCCCGTGTGCTCTGTACCACAAACCTGAGCGTAGTTGACCATGCCGGTGATGAGCATAGCAAGGGTTAGGGAATTCAACTCAAGCGTGACATCAGCGTTTCGCAAATGTTCCGCGCGGTTATTGATAACACTGTTTTGCAGAAGGACGGAACTTTCTTCCCGTTTGTCGCGTTGCAGAACGATGTTCAACCCTATCGTTTTACCGTACGCTTTTTCTGCTTCCAGACGCACGCCCATGTAGTCCAACAACATCTCAGTGGGCATCGCCAGCAAGGTGTCCCAACTGGGTTCGTTGGCTTGTGCCGGTATGGCTCTGCCGTGCCGCAACTCTTGGGCGCCGGTCAGGTAGAAGTTACGCCATGTGGCGTTCTCTGCCTGATAGCCCAATTGCTCCATGGCATTGGCGGAAATACTGCGGGCTTTGCTGTCGAAATTCTTTCTGATGTTTTCGTTATGAGCCGAGGCGACAATGATGTAATTCATCACTTCGATAAGCCACCGATACTCTCCTCGTTGGTACGCCAGCTCAGCATTTTTGAGAACGGTTCCAGGGCCGCCCATCCAGTCAAGGTAGCGTCCGGCGCGTTCAGCCATTGGCAAGGGATTGAGGTTGACGGGATTGCCGTCGAACCAGCCAAAGTAAAACGTGTAAACACCGCGGGCATTGTGGCTCAGGCTGCCGTAATAGCCGTGCAATTCCCAAATGTTTTCTATTTCCGGCGGAAACGTTAGTCGGGCCGCAATTTCCTCTTTGTTCAGTCCGGAGTTGGCAAGCCGAAGCGTTTGGTCGTGGATAAAGCGATAACCGTCGCGCGCGGCTGCCAACGAGGCTTTGACCTCGGCATTGGTAAAGACCGGCCAATGGTGCATGCCATACATAATGTCGCTTTTATCGCCCCACAGACGCAGTGTTTCATCCAACGCTTTGGACCACGCCAGCGCATCGCGTGTTTTTGCTCCGCGTAACGTATACACGTTATGAAGGGTTTTGTTGCAATTTTCCGCGGCAGACAAGGCTCTCAGTTCTGCAGTGTACCAGTGCATTTCTGCGGGGGCTTCGGTGTTGGGCGCCAGATAAAAATAGAAAGTCAGTCCATCGATGATTTCCGCTGTGTTTTCCCGAATTTCCCGATGGATTGCGCTGCTCCCACTGTGTGTTGCCCCCTCTTTTTTGACCACGATCTCGGTCGGCGCGATCAGCGTTACCGTACCGCCTGAAGGAGGATTAAGCCCCAGCCCGCTGCCTACATGCCCTTTTTCCGAAGCGGGAAGCGTGTTGCCGTACATATACATCGCTCTGCGTTGCATGGCATTGCCTGCGAGCACGTTTTCGGTGACAGCCGCTTCAAGAAAACCTTCCGGCGCAATGATGCGTACCTGCTTTTGCGTATACAAATCCTTCGGCATGACTCCGCGGACGCCACCGTAGTGATCGACATGGCTGTGTGAATAAATCACCGCGACAACAGGTTTTCTTTGTCCCACACCTTGGTAGTAGAGCTCCAGAGCGGCTCTTGCCGTTTCTTCCTGCGTGAGCGGGTCAATGATGATCAGGCCGGTGTTTCCTTCGATGATGGTCATGTTGCCGATATCGAGGTTACGAACCTGATAGAGCCTGTCCCTGAGTTTGAAAAGCCCGCCCTGCATGATGAGTTGCGACTGCCGCCACAAAGAGGGATGAACGGTAAACGGCGCTTCTTTATACAGATCGGTCAGGAATTCGTACTTTGAAAGATCCCACAGGATTTTTGTCCCGTCCTTGCTCGTCACGATCGGCAGAACAAGATTTTCGTACATTCCTCTTTGCGCGTTTTCCAGGTCTCGCGTCCCCGGTAGTGCTCCGCTGTCGGGCAGCCACATGTATGCTTCTTCATGCAGGATTCTGGTTATTCCTGTGGCTTCTTTAGGCTGCTCGACAGGTTGTTCGGCAGCTTGCGCGGCAACAACACCCAAACAGCCGCATACGATTAAAATCCATCCCGCAATGATTGGCGCCTTCATCATGCACTCCTTCAAGGGTGAGGTATCAAAACATTATAATTGGATTATTTGCGTAACGCCAAGATGGCATTTTTATTCGACGGCGAAAAAACTTTTTCAGCCGCCTCTTGCCAGGGCAGCCACAGGCTTTGCCGGTGTTCGCGTGGCGACAGCGTGACGGCGCACGGTGCGGGGACGAGGAAAGTGAACAGGTGCTCGGTGTTGTGGGTGGTGCCGGGCGGATAACGGTGACGCCATTGTTCGTAGATCGAATAGGTGGTTTGGTGGTGGGCGTCGCATAGTTGCCCGTCGCGCGCGGCATCGAGTCCGCTTTCTTCAAAGAGTTCGCGTTGCGCGGCATGCTGCGGCGTTTCGTTCGGCTCAAGGCTGCCGGTGATCGATTGCCAGTAGCCGGGAAAATCGGCGCGTTCCAGTAACAGAACGTCGAGTTGCGGCGTGTGGATGACAACCAGCACGGACTCCGGTTGTTTATAGTGGGCTGCATAAACACTCATGCTTTGTTAGCTTCGCCTTGCCGTATGATTCGTACTGTCGGCGGCCCGCCGCCTCGGATGAATATTTATGCAGCCCACTATATCGCGCGACATCACTGGCTGGCGTCTTGGCGGGTGTGGTCAATGAAAACCCAGAACGGCAGGTCTGATGAACGCCAATAGTCGATGGCTTCGTCGAAAGTTTCGCGCAGGGTAAGCCAATCGTCAGCAGCGAGTTTTCCGAAGGAAGCCGTGTGTTTCAAGTGGAGGACGACACCGTTGTTGCCGAACCACGCTTCATCGCACAACACGTCGTAGAGCGCATCCCAGTTGTGCCCGAAGTAGTCCGGAAATTCCAGCGCTTCTGCAAGCCGGTCGAGCAATTGGGTTTTGTTATGGACATCGGCAATATCGACGACAAAGTAACGCAGCGATGAGGCTTCGCATGCTTTGGTGAGACGGGTAACGGCTCCGGATGTTTGGAGGGGGTGAACGCCGACCCGATTGAGGTCGTTAAGGTTGAGCGGTCTCATTGCGAATGGGTTGGAAACTCTGATAGTGATCAGCGGTGTAATAACAAAGATCAGGAGCTGACGGTTTCTCGCCACCGCACACAATGCGGCGGGCGCCGCGATCCTTGGCGCCGGGTGTCGGCACGGTGTATTCACGGTAATAGCCACGCGGTTTCATCGGCAACCGTTTTTCACGATTGCCGAACACGATACCGTCGCGTTGGTAAGGAAAGGGGCCGTCACGATGGATCAAGGCCAGTGTTTGCAGGGCTTCTGGGGGAAGCTGCGGCGAGGAAACTGTTGCTGTCGGCGGCTCCGGTGTTTCTGTGCACATCCACAAGCTGGCCAGACCGAAAATCAGCCCGAAAGCCAGAAGAACGATAGCCGCAAAGCGACCGGAGCGAAGCGGGATCATCTCATGTCTTTATCGCATCGCTTGCCCGTACGCGGATGTGCAAATCGCGTAGCTGCTGCTCGGTGACCGGTGTCGGTGCTTCAACCAGCAAGTCTTGCCCACGCTGGGTTTTCGGGAAAGCGATCACATCGCGGATCGATTCGGCGCCGGTCATCAGCGTCAGAATACGATCCAGCCCGAACGCGATGCCGCCATGCGGCGGCGTACCGTATTGCAATACTTTCAACAGGAAGCCGAACTTGCGTTCCTGATCTTCCTTGGAGATTTTCATCGCGTCGAAAACTTTTGCCTGAATTTCTTCGCGGTAGATACGCACCGAACCGCCGCCGATTTCCCAGCCGTTCAACACGACATCGTAGGCTTTGGCCAGCGCCTTTTCAGGATCAACCGTAAACAACTCCTCGTGACCGTCTTTCGGCGCGGTGAACGGGTGGTGACGCGCCGACCAGGTCTTGGTGTCTTCGTTGAATTCAAACATCGGAAAATCGACGACCCACAATGGCTTCCAACCCTTTTCGGCGAGGCCAAGCTGATGGCCGATTTTGGCGCGTAATGCACCGATGGCGTCATTGACGACTTTTTCATGGTCGGCGCCGAAGAAAATGATGTCGCCGTTTTGCGCGCCGGTACGTTGCAGAATTTCCCGCAGCACATTTTCCGGAAGGAATTTCACCACCGGCGATTGCAAACCGGTTTCGTTAACTTGCGTAACGTCGTTGACCTTGATATAGGCCAATCCCTTTGCGCCGTAAATGGCGATGAAAGTCGTGTAGTCGTCGATCTCTTTGCGCGACAATTTGGCGCCACCCGGTACTCGCAGCGCGACGACCCGGCCATAAGGCATGTCGGCGGCAGAACGGAACACCTTGAATTCGACGGTCTTCATCAGATCGGTCAGCTCGGTAAATTTGAGCGGTACGCGCAGATCGGGTTTGTCGGAACCGTAATCGCGCATCACTTCGGCGTAAGACAGAATCGGGAACGGATTGGGCAGATCAACACCCAGCGCCTCCTTGAACATCGTGCGCACCAGACCTTCCATGATTTCGCGGATTTCGTGTTCGTCGAGGAACGAGGTTTCAATGTCGATCTGGGTAAATTCGGGCTGGCGGTCGGCGCGCAAATCCTCGTCGCGGAAGCATTTGACGATCTGGTAATAACGATCAAAACCGGCCATCATCAGCATCTGCTTGAAAAGCTGCGGCGATTGCGGCAGCGCGTAAAACTGACCGTGATGAATTCGCGATGGCACCAAAAATTCGCGCGCGCCTTCCGGCGTCGATTTGTAAAGCATCGGTGTTTCAATATCGATGAAACCGTGCGTGTCGAGATAACGGCGTGCTGCCATCGCTGTTTTGTGGCGCAATTTCAGATTGTGTTGCATCGGCGCACGGCGTAAATCGAGAATGCGGTTTTCCAGACGCACCGTCTCTGACAAATTGTCGTCGTCGAGTTGGAACGGCGGCGGCAGTGACGGATTGAGCAGCATGATATCGTGCGCCAGCACTTCAATCGTACCGGAGGTCATATTGGGGTTGATCGTGCCTTCCGGACGGCGGCGCACCAGGCCGGTGACGCGAACAACGTATTCGCCGCGCAGCTTTTCGGCGGTGGCGAAAGAATCGGGGCGATCCGGGTCAAACACGATTTGCAACAAACCTTCGCGGTCGCGCAGGTCGATAAAGATAACTCCACCGTGATCGCGGCGGCGGTGCACCCACCCCATGACGGTAATGGTTTGGTTCAGATAACGATCGTCGATCAGGCCACAATAATTGGTACGCTTCAAAATAGTCTCCGCTAAAAAACGCGTGCAAGGTTATAGGTCATGCGCGCTCAACTCTCTATTCTAAAACGAAAAACGAAGGCGCGATTTACTCAATGAGCCGGAAAAATGCCGGATTGTTCCGACGATCAGGAAGCCGGTGGCGCGGTGGGCGGCGGGGCGGGGATGACAGGGGTACGCCCGAGCGGTGGGGCGGGGAGATGCGGTTCGAGTACGCCCATCGAGACGACGTATTTCAGCGCCTCATCGACACTCATCTGCAATTCGCGCACTTGCGACCTGGGTAACATAATGAAATAGCCGGAAGTCGGGTTCGGCGTGGTTGGAACGTAGACGCTGACGTATTCCTCGTCGAGTTGTTCGGCGATTTCTTCGGCAGGGCTGCCGGTCTGAAAGGCGATGGTCCACGAATCCTTTCGCGGGAACTCGACCAGCAATGCTTTGCGGAATGCGTTGCTTTTTTTGGACAGGATGGTGTCGCTGACTTGTTTGACGCTGGAATAAATCGACTTGACGAACGGGATACGTCCGAGCATTTTTTCCCAAGCGGCAATCAATCGTGCGCCGAAAATGTTGGCAGCGACGATACCGGTGCCGAGCAGGATCAGGAACCCCATGACAACGCCAAGCCCTGGAATCCGGAAGCCCAGCACCTGTTCGGGACGCCAGGCATAAGGAATCAGCAGCATTGTCTGATCCAGCGCCGAGAGCAGAAAATACAGTACCCAGAGCGTGATGCCGAGCGGTATCCAGACCAGCAGTCCGGCGATCAAATAACGTTTCATCGGTATGCCCGATGGTAGCCGTCAGTGGTGGCAGGCACAGTTGGCGGCGCAGGCCGGCGGCGGCGTTTCGGCGGGCTTGCTGTCTCCGCCTTCGGGTTTCAGCGGGCAGGCGGGGGCGGATTTGCTCTTGAAATCAGTGGCGTACCAGCCGCTGCCTTTCAGTTGGAAACCGGCGGCAGACACCAGCTTGGTCAACGCCGTCTTGTCACACGCGGGGCAGGTGGTTAGAACGGGCTCCGAAATTTTCTGCAAGGCTTCAAGCGTATGCCCGCAATCAGTACAACGGTATTCGTAAATAGGCACAATGACTCCAGATCAAAAGCCGGAA
>JAISPI010000156.1 GCA_031275075.1 Burkholderiales bacterium
CAATCGTCGGGCGATCTGCGTGCGGTGCAGGAATTGCTCGGCCATGCTTCAATCGCCAGCACTCAGGTGTACACACATCTCGATTATCAGGCGCTGGCGAAAGTTTACGATGCCGCACACCCGCGGGCGAGGAAGAAAGACACGGGGGAAAAACAAAAATAAGCTCATGAGCAACAATGCTGCGCCATACAAAGGCCACACGGTTTGCGCTGACTTCAACGTCAACGAAAAATATGCCCCCGGGCTTTCAAACGCGGTTCTTGAAATCTCTTCCCCAATTTCATATCATGATGAGTAAACCTTAACAAGAGAACATCCATGCGACCGTCTATTGCGCTTGACCTTAAAAGAAATGCGGTGCGTGAAGTAACAAGCCGCTTCCGTGTTTCCAATCCGCGTGTTTTTGGATCGGCGCTGCACGGAACCGATCAGGACGGCAGCGATCTTGACCTGTTGGTCGATGCTTTGCCGGGTACAACGCTCTTTGATTTGGGTGGGCTTCAAGACGAATTGGAATCGCTGCTCGGCGTACATGTTGATTTGTTAACTCCAGAAGACTTGCCGTCGAAGTTTCGGGACAAAGTCCTCGCAGAAGCGCAGTTTGTATGAACGAAAACCGTTTGTCTGATTATCTTGACCATATGCAACAAGCCGCAACGGATGCTTGCGGTTTCGTAGAGGGCTGGGGCAGGGAGGACTTTCTTGAAGACAAGCGCACACAGCAAGCTGTTATTATGAGCCTCATTGTTATCGGCGAAGCAGCCACAAAAGTCATAGACCACCATGCCGAATTTGCGCAAACGCACCCTGATGTGCCGTGGCGAAGCATGCGTGGGATGCGTAACCGTATTGCTCACGGTTACTTCGATATCAATCTTGATGTGGTATGGGACACCGTGCAGACTGCATTACCGGATTTGTTGAAGCAATTATCGAGAGCCCGGCGCGACTAAACACGTTTTGCGTGTGTAAAACGCTTTGATCCGCTTTCCGTTTCGCTTCTGACTATCCGCCTTTGCCGCTCCCCGTTCCCCACGAATCCTTTAGCGTCACAGCACGGTTGAACACCGGTTTTTCTTTTGTGTGGTCTGCCAGATCGGCAACGAAGTAGCCCTGTCGTTCGAACTGAAAGCGCGTTTCGGGCGCAGCGTCGGCGAGCGTCGGTTCGATGTAACCGGTGATGGTTTTTTTGGAGTCGGGGTTAAGATCGTCGAGGTAGTTGCGCTCCTCGCTCACCGTTTCTGCCACGTCACCGTCAGCGTCGACTGAAACGGTTTCGCTCACGGTATCGCCCGAAGCATCCCCCAACGGATTGCGCGCGCCGGGGAACGGCACAGCAAACAACCGGTCGTAAAGCCGGATTTCAGCAGTTTGCGCGTGCGCCGCCGAAAGCCAGTGGATGTTGCCCTTGACTTTGCGCGTCTCAGCGCCCGCCGTACCGCTCTTGGTATCGGGATCATAGGTCGCATGAACAGCGACGATGTTGCCCCGCGCGTCTTTGTCAACGCCGGTGCATTGCACAATGTAGCCATAGCGCAACCGCACTTCCTGACCCGGCGACAACCGGAAATAGCCTTTCGGCGGCGTTTCCATAAAATCGTCGCGCTCGATCCACAGTTCGCGCGAGAATGGAACGGTTCGTTTGCCAAGCTCCGGTTTTTGCGGATGGTTCGGCGCGAAACAATCTTCGCCTTGGCCTTCCGGGTAGTTGTCGATGATGAGCTTCAATGGATCAAGGATGGCGATCCGGCGCTCGGCAATTTCGTTTAAATCGTCGCGCATGGCGTTTTCGAGCAGGCTCATGTCGAGCCAGGTGTCGTTCTTCGACACGCCGGTGCGTTCGATCAGCAGCCGGAAACCGTCCGACGTGAACCCGCGCCGCCGCGCACCTACCAGCGTCGGCATCCGCGGATCATCCCAACCATCGACGAAGCCCTTGCTCACCAGTTCGATCAACTTGCGTTTCGACAGCACGACGTAGGTCAGGTTGAGCCGCGCGAATTCGTACTGCCGCGGCAGCGGACGTTCAAGCATGCCGCCGTCGGCCAGTTTTTCGATCACCCAGTCGTACAGCGGGCGATGATCCTGAAATTCCAGTGTGCAAATCGAGTGCGTGATACGCTCAAGCGCGTCAGAGATGCAATGCGTGTAATCGTAAAGCGGATAAACACACCACTTGTCGCCGGTACGGTGATGCGATGCATGGCGAATCCGGTAGATCGCCGGATCGCGCATATTGAGATTCGGGCTGGCCATGTCGATTTTCAACCGCAGCACGTATTGACCGTCGGTAAACTCGCCCGCTTTCATCCGCCGGAACAACGCCAGACTCTCCGCCGCCGACCGGTTGCGATCGGGGCTTTCCCGCCCCGGTTCAGTCAACGTGCCGCGTGTCGCCCGCATTTCTTCCGCGCTCTGGCTATCGACGTAGGCCAACCCTTGTTCAATGAACCACTCGGCAAAGCGGTAGAGGTCGTCGTAATAATCGGAAGCATGGTAGCGATACCCGCCCCAGTCGTAACCCAGCCAGCGTACCGCTGCGCAGATTGAATCTTCAAATTCAACATCTTCCTTAAGCGGGTTGGTGTCGTCGAAACGCAAATGGCAACGCCCGCCGTTCTCGGCAGCCAACCCGAAATTGAGAATGATCGACTTGGCGTGACCGTAATGCAGGTAGCCGTTCGGTTCGGGCGGAAAACGGGTGACGACCTGTCCGCCGTATTTGCCGCTCCGGTTGTCTTCGGCAATCACGGTACGTAAAAAATGGGGCGCGGGCGCCGGAGCGGGAAGAACGGGCTTGTCGGTCATGAAGGGCGATGGTCGCTGCGGAAAAGAGATCATTGTAGGGGCTATCACGTCGAGGGTACAGGTTTTGGCCTCATGGGACGCCGCCGCAACCCGACATGATGCCGCTTCTTCAAAATGGATATCCCCAAACTCTGTGGATAAGTTTGTGCGCA
>JAISPI010000174.1 GCA_031275075.1 Burkholderiales bacterium
AATCGGCTCGGCGTTTCCCGGCTCGGAAGTGCGCGAAATGGAAGTCAAGGGCCGCAATCTTGCCGAAGGCGTGCCGCGCAGCTTCACCGTTTCGTCGAATGAAATTCTGGAAGCGCTGAACGATCCGTTGAACAGCATTGTTTCGGCAGTCAAAAGCGGGCTGGAGCGCACACCACCCGAATTGGGGGCAGATATCGCCGACCACGGCATGGTGTTAACCGGTGGCGGCGCCTTATTGCGCGACCTGGATCGCCTATTGATGGAAGAAACCGGTTTGCCGGTCATCATTGCCGACGACCCGCTGACCTGTGTGGTTCGCGGTTGTGGCCAGGCGATAGAAGACATCGACAAGCTGTCCGCTCTTTTTACCACTGATTGACCGCGGCATCCGGGAGCGATGGCGGCACACAATTACCCTAACGCGCTGCCCTTTTGTTTGTTTCGCCGGGTTGGTCAGACCCGCGTTGTGTTTTTGCTTGCTTTCCGTCCATGATTCCCGGTGATCCGCCTCCGTATCTGTACCACGGCCCGTCGATTCTGGCGCGCTTCATCTTTTTTGCCTTGCTGTCGCTGCTGCTGCTGTTCGTCGATACCCGTTATCAACATCTGGAAAAATTGCGCACAGGCATTGCCGTGGCGCTTTATCCGTTGCAACAACTGACGCAATGGCCACGAACCGCCTTCCAGAGTGTCGGTGTGTATTTTGCTAATAAGGAAGCGCTGGAAAAACAAAACACAAAACTGCTGCAAATGCTTCTCGATCAGAGCCTCCTTGCGCAGGAGGTGCAAACCATACGTCAAAAAAACGCTCAACTCAAAGAGCTGTTGCAACTGCAAGAACAAACCTCGCGTAATACCTACGCAGTCGAGATGCTTTACGACACGCGCGATCCTTTCGTCCAGAGAATCACCGTTGACAAAGGGCAGACGCAAGACATTAAGGAAGGCTCGGCCGTGCTCGATCTTTACGGGGTCATTGGGCAGATCACCTATGTCTCCCTGTTTACTTCAGAAGTCACGCTGCTGACCGAAAAAAACCATACGACGCCAGTACAAATCGAGCGCACTGGCGTGCGCAGCGTTCTTTACGGCATGGGCGCCGGCGCGCCGATGGAGTTGCGCTTTGTCTCGCCGGCGGCAGATGTCCGGATTGGCGATCGTTTGGTGACGTCGGGATTGGAAAACGTTTACCCGCCGGGGCTGGCGGTGGCGACCGTGACCGCCATCAGCAACGACGCGGAACAGTCGTTTGTCCACATTACAGCAAACCCGATCGCTGGCGTCGCCAGCAGCCGTTATCTGCTCGTTGTTGATGCCCTGGAGCCGATTGCCCCATTGCCGCCACCGTCATCCGCAAAGGGCAAAGCGTCCGGCAAAAGCAAACCACCAAGCAACAGGAGGGCTTCATGAAACCCGCGCCGCCGCGATTCAAAGGTCCTTCGCTCCAGCCGGTCAACCCGGCTCAGCTGTTGCCGTCGCCGCGGCTCTGGTTCATCGTCGTGACGTTGTTGATCGCATTGTTGATCGATCTGTTTCCTCTTTCCGAAACGCTCACGCCATGGCGCCCCAATTTCGTCGCGCTGACATTGTTGTACTGGTGTACCTGGGCACCGCGATTCATCGGCGTTGGCGTCGGTTTTTTGCTGGGGTTGGTGATTGATGTCGCCAACGGGGCGGTATTGGGACAACATGCGTTGGCGTTTACGCTGCTTGCTTTTGGCGCCGATTATTTCCGTCGCCGCATCGTCAGCTTTCCGATGTGGCAGCAAATGGTGTTTGTTGCGTTGTTGTTGGAGTTTTGTGCGCTGGCGGTGTTTCTGGTACGGATGATGAGCGACGGCGCGCCGCCCGGCGCGGAGTATTTCATTGTGCCGCTGGTGAGCGCATTGCTGTGGCCGTTGATGCCGATTCTGTTGCGATGGCAGCAACGGCGCGCGTCTTTGTCGGAACACTGATGCCATGATTTCGCGCCGCCCATCGTTGCCCTCTTTTGCGGGTTTGACCGGATGAGTCGGCACGGTTTCCGCCGCTGGTTGTCGCGCCGTTATCATCACGAAATTCGCGATCCGGCGCGCGAACTTTTTCTGTTCCGCAAACGGTTATGGTTGACCGGGGCGGCCATGTTGCTGGTGTTCGGCGTGTTGTTGGGCCGCTTTTTCTATTTGCAGGTGATCGCTCATCAGCAATACCAGACTCAGGCGGAGAACAATCGGATTGCCGTCGTGCCGGTCGCCCCCAGCCGCGGCACCATCAGCGATCGCAACGGTTCGGTGTTGGCGCAAAGCTTTTCGGCGTACACGCTGGAATTGACACCGTCGCGGATCGGTAATCTCGATGCCACACTGACCCAACTCGGCGAATTGGTTGAAATCACGCCGCGCGATCTGCGCCGTTTCCGACGGGCGATGGAAGAATCGCGCAATTTCGACAGCCTGCCGTTGCGAGCCAAGCTGAGTGATGAAGAAGTTGCACGTTTTGCCGTTCACAAATACCGTTTCCCTGGCGTCGATATTCAGGCGCGGCTTTACCGGCAGTATCCGGCAGGCGAAACGGCTTCGCATGTCCTCGGCTACATCGGCCGCATCAACGACCGCGATATCGAGCGATTGATCCAACGCGGCAGCCTCTCCAACTACAAGGGCACTGACCATATCGGCAAGACCGGCATCGAGCTGTCGTACGAAAACACCTTGCACGGCACGGTTGGTTTTGACGAAGTCGAAGTCGATGCGCTGGGGCGGGCAGTGCGCTCTCTGACGCGGGTGCCGCCGATTCCCGGCGACCGTCTGCAACTCACCATCGACCTGCGTTTGCAACATATCGCCGAACAAGCGCTCGGCAAATCAAACGGCGCCGTGGTGGCGATTGATCCAAACAATGGTGAAATTCTGGCGATGGCGTCGATGCCCGGCTTCGACCCCAATTTGTTCGTCGAAGGTATTGACGTGGCCAATTGGGAGCGCCTAAACACCTCGCCCGACAAGCCCTTGCTGAATCGGTCATTGCGCGGCGCCTATCCGCCGGGATCGACGGTCAAACCGTTTCTGGCGCTGGCCGCGTTGACCTCGGGCAAGCGCACCGCCGAAAGCGCCATCAACGATGCCGGCTTTTTTGATCTGTCTATCGGGTCTGGGAAAGTGCATCGTTTCCGCGACCAAAAAGCCGGCGGTCATGGCCGTGTTGACATGCACAAGTCGATCGTGCAATCGTGCGACACGTATTACTACATACTTGCCAGCGAAACCGACATTGACGACACAGCCCGTTTTTTGTCGCAATTCGGCTTTGGACAGAAAACCGGCATTGATCTCGAGGGCGAAGCGGCGGGGGTGTTGCCATCGCGCGCCTGGAAACGCGAGCGATTCAGCGGCTCGCGCTATCGTGAAGAACACCGCAGATGGTACCTTGGCGACTCGATTTCCGCCGGAATTGGCCAGGGTTACAGCAGTTTCACGCCGCTGCAACTTGCACACGCCGTTGCTACGCTGGCCAACGATGGCGTTTCGTACCGCCCGCATCTGGTCAAACGCATCGTCAACGGCACCACCGGCCAAGCGAAAGAACTGCCGCCGGAAGAGATGCGCCATCTCAATCTGAAGCCGGCGCATCTGGCGACGATCAAAAACGCCATGATCGACGTTAACCGCGAAGGAACAGCTGCCCGCATCTTCAAAGACGCGCCTTACACCAGCGCCGGCAAAACCGGTACCGCTCAAGTCTTTTCATTACGCGGTGAGCGTTACATCGAAGATCAGGTCAAACATCATTTGCGCGATCACGCCTGGTTCATTGCCTATGCGCCGGTGGAAAAGCCGGCCATCGCAGTAGCCGTTATTGTCGAAAACGGAGGCTTTGGCGCTCGCGCTGCTGCGCCGGTTGTCCGCGCGCTGTTCGATTATTATTTGACCGGTAAGCGTTCTGCCGCGTCGTCGCAACCCGGCGCTGACGACAGCGACGACTGGGAGGAATGACCGATGTCGGCCCGCGACAAATTTTTCGCTGTTTGGCTACGCTTCACTCGGCACATCGATGGCCCGCTGATGGCCATCGTGCTTCTGTTGTTCGCGGTCGGAGCCGTTGTTTTGTTTTCGGCGGTGGCGCCGGACACAGAACGCTTCATGCAACAAATGAAAAATGTCGGCGTCGCGTTTGCCATCATGTGGGTCGTTGCCAACATTCCGCCGCACCGACTGGCACAGATTGCGCTACCGCTTTACCTTGTCGGTGTGCTGCTGCTTATTGCCGTAGCGCTGTTCGGTGTGACCGTGAATGGCTCGCAGCGCTGGCTGGCAATCGGCGGGTTCCGTTTCCAGCCGTCCGAATTGCTGAAACTGGCGGTGCCGCTGTTGATTGCCTGGTATTTTCAAAAGTTTGAAGCACGATTGAACTTCGGCAATTTTGTGATCGCCATGCTACTGATCGCGCTACCGGCTTGGTTGATCAAACGTCAACCTGACCTAGGGACGGCACTGCTCGTTGTCGCCTCCGGATTTTTTGTGCTGTATCTGGCGCGGCTGCCGTGGAAAGCCATTCTGCTGATGATCGTAACGGCCGTGCCGCTGATCTGGCTGCTCGCGCATGATTATCAAAAACAGCGGGTGCTCGCCTTTCTCGATCCCGGCGCCGATCCGCTGCGCTCGGGCTACCACACGCTACAGGCGTCGATTGCCATTGGCTCCGGCGGACTGACCGGTAAAGGCTGGATGCACGGCACGCAGGCGCACCTCGATTTTCTTCCCGAACGCCACACCGATTTCATCTTTGCTGTTTACGGCGAAGAGTTTGGACTGATCGGCAACATCGTGTTGCTGGTGTTGTACATAGCATTGCTTTTGCGCGCGCTGATGATCGCCAGCAATGCCTCGTCGTTGTTCGACCGACTGCTTGCCGGCGCCATTGCACTGATGCTTTTCACCTACACCGTCGTTAACATGGGAATGGTCAGCGGCATTCTGCCGGTTGTCGGCGTCCCGTTGCCGTTTATTTCCTATGGCGGCACGGCGCTGGTTTCGTTGTTCATCTGCGTCGGTATTTTGATGAGCATCCAGACGCACCGGAAGCTGGTTTCGAGCTAAATTCCGCCCCCTTTTGCGCTGGCAGGCGAGAAAGCCGCCTGCCAGCGCACGAAAGACCGTTATTTAAGCGATTTAATTGCGCTCTGGACAGCGCGTTTGCCGAACACGATATTGCCGGCGACCGCGTTGCCGCCGTAACGGTCATCGCCATGCCACTCGCCGACCACTTCTCCTGCCGCAAACAACGATGGAATCGGCTTGCCTTTCTCATCCAGCACCCGCATGTCGGTATCGACGGACAATCCGCCCAGCGTTCCGCCAATGGCCGGCACGACATCAATCGCATACAACTTGCCGGTTGTTAGCGGTTCGGGCAACGAGACCCTGCCGAATTCTGCGTCTTTTTTGTTCTTATACGCTTCCGCGTAGGTTTTCATCGTTTGTACGAGCGCGTCTTTCGGTATTCCCAGTTTTTCCGCCAGTGCCGTTGGCGAATCCCCTTCCTTGACCAAACTCAGGCGAACATAACCTTCGTGCGTGGATTTGCGCTTGGCAACAACAGCATCGTCGTAAATAAGGTAGGCGTGTTGTCCGGGCTGTTTAAGGATCACCGGGCCAAGCTCATTGCGCGGCGCATTGTCGTCGACAAATCGCTTTCCTTCGGCGTTGACAAGAATGCCGCCGCCCGTACGCATCGCCAGCGTGACCATGAGGCTGCTGCCGGTCGCAATGTTGGGATGAATCTGCACTTTGTCCAATCCCGTTTGTTTGGCACCGATCAGCTTCGTCAGCCCCAGAGCATCGCCGGTAGCTCCCGGTTGGGTTGAGAATACAACGCCTTTGAGATCCGGGTGATGGCGGGTAATGATTTCCGGATTGTTGGCATAGCTGCCGGCAGTCAGGATCGTCGCACCGGCTTTGATTTCATAAAAGCCGGTGTTCTTGCCGTGTACCAACACACCGGTGACACGCCCTTTGTCATCCTTGTTCAGCAGCACGACCTTGGAGTTAAGCCTGACATCCGCGCCGACCGCTTTGAGCTTCTTATCGAGAACGCTGACGAGATAACGACCGATACCCCCCGTTGTCGTGTAGTGCATGCGGGGAACACTCGTCTTGGCATAAACCTCCTTGGGGTTGATGGTCAACTCAGCGCCGAGGCCGGTTGCCCAGTCGACAGCATCAGCGGAACCTTCCGCCAGAATTCGAACCAGTTTTTCATTATTCGTGCCGAGGCCGATGGCCATCGTGTCTTTAACGAACGTATCGACCGAATCCTGAATGCCGAGTTCGCGCTGGATTTTCGTATTGGCTGCATTGATGCCGCCGCTGGACAGAAGCGAACTGCCGCCGATAATCGGCATTTTTTCGAGAAGAATCACTTTTTTTCCAAGCTCAGTCGCTTCAATTGCGGCAACAATGCCCGCACCGCCGCCGCCGACAATCACAATGTCCGCGTTTTCGACACGATTCGGCTTCACTTTTTTATATTTGGAAAAATCTTCCGGTGTATAAGGAATCTTCTCTTTGCGTCCGAAGGGAATGTCCATCGCAAAAACGTGGCAATTGTTGCAATAAACAAACGATGCTTCGTGTCCGCTGTGACAAGACGTACATGACGGATCGACGAGGTGGCCATCATGGGCGCTAATACTGCCACCTTTCTTTTTGGCGGCTTCTCCGAGCGTCTTGTAGGTACCATGGCAATTCACACAATTTTTGTTGATAGCGCTTTCGTTGTCGTCCATGGCGAACGCTTCGCCATGGCAGACCGCACAATTCATACCTTTTCTATTATGACCGCCGGCCAGATAATCGCCTTTGGCGCCGTTAGCGTAAACGGACTCAAAACGTTTACTGTTTCCATCCGGATTGGCCGCTGCGGTAATACCGGAGAACGACAAAACGAGCATGGCGGCAGCGATAACATTTGATACTCTAAAATAAAACATAGCCCCTCCATTGAGGACATCTTAAATAAACAATTTATACTATCATTTTGACCGTTTCAATCTGTTGATAGAAATCAACTGCTGTTCGAGCGGATTGAAATGGTTGTGCTATTCCAGCATCGGAAACACATCAATGTTTTTGGATAATGCTCCTCTTTTCATCTCGACGAACGTTCATCCAAAAATTGACGTACTATATGCATTTCGTCCCTGATCTTCTTTGGAATAGGCCTAACGTCGATTGAACCATGTCTGCCCCCATTTTTTTTCGTTTCTTTCGTTACGTTGTTTGCATCGCAGTGATTGCGTTGTTGTCTGCATGTGGCAGCGCTCCGTCACAGCCCGGGAAAACGGTGCCGTCCGGTGGCGGCTATTATCAGGATGACGGACCGGGCAGCACAACGATCGACCTCGATAAAGTCCCAGACGCGGTTCCCAGAGCCGAACCGCTGCACCGTTTCGCCAATCGCCCGTATACCGTTCTGGGGCGTACCTATGTGCCGGCGACCACGCTGGCGCCGTATAAGGCGCGCGGCACGGCGTCGTGGTACGGCAGAAAATTTCATGGAAAAAAAACGTCAACCGGCGAAACTTACGATATGTTCGCCATGAGCGCCGCCCATCCGACATTGCCACTGCCGTCGTATGTGCGCGTTACCGGTCTGACCAGCGGCAAAAGTGTCGTGGTGCGCGTTAATGACCGCGGCCCGTTTTTGCATGGTCGCCTCATTGATCTTTCTTATGCGGCGGCTCATCGAATCGGGATTGCCGCCAG
>JAISPI010000179.1 GCA_031275075.1 Burkholderiales bacterium
TGCAATGAGGCCTGATGGGCCAGATCATTGCGATTGACCAGCGATGAAACCCGTTGCGTACGATCGATTCCTACTGCACCAGCCTGCGTCGTTTGCACTGTTTGGCAGCCCGCAGTAAAAACAGCAAACACCGCACATAACCCGTAGCTCAAAAAAACTTTGTGCCCAGAGAGCAATGAAGACATGGTCAACTCCCAAGAATCAAACGAAACCAAGACCGTCCAAGTAAACCATGATACCGAAAAAGCCGGGGAACGGCAGCAAGCATGACGGCGGATAAAAATGATAGCGCATTGTAAAAACAGATGTGGCTTACGGTGGCTTTTTCATCTGCTTTCCGTTTTTTTGTCGCCGTCTGCCCAGTGGAAACGCGGTATTATGATAAATTGAACAATCCACCGCTTCCAAGGAGAATTCATGAAACGGGTATTTTTACTTGTTGCCACGAACATCGCCGTGATGTTGGTGTTGTCGGTCGTCTGCTCGCTGTTGGGCATTGATCGTTATTTGGCAGAGGAGGGAATCAACTTTGGCTCTTTGCTGATCATGTCCGCCGTTTTCGGCTTCGGTGGCGCGTTTATTTCATTGGCAATGTCGAAGTTCATGGCCAAGCGCTCCGTTGGCGCCCAGGTGATCGGAACACCGAAGAACGACACTGAAGTGTGGCTGGTACAGACCGTCACCAAACTGGCGCAACGCGCTGAAATCGGCATGCCTGAAGTGGCGATTTACGATGGACCTCCGAACGCTTTTGCCACCGGCGCCCGCCGCAATGCGGCACTGGTAGCGGTATCGACTGGCTTGTTGCAAGGCATGACCCGCAGTGAAGTCGAGGCGGTGCTCGGTCACGAGGTCGCGCACGTCGCCAACGGCGATATGGTGACGTTGACGCTGATTCAGGGCGTCGTCAACACCTTCGTCTTCTTCCTGGCGCGGGTGATCGGCCACGTTGTCGACAGGGCCATTTTCAGGACCGAGCGCGGTGTCGGCCCCGGTTATATGATCACCGTCACGATCTGCCAGGTCGTGCTGGGGATTTTGGCGAGCGCCATCGTTGCGTATTTCTCGCGGCAGCGTGAGTACCGCGCCGATGCCGGTGCCGCATCGTATCTGGGCCAACCGCAATCGATGATCGACGCGTTGCGCCGCTTGGGCGGTATCTCGACCGCTGAACTGCCGGAAACGATGAAGGCGTCCGGCATTGCCGGCGGCAAATTGTCGGCGCTGTTCGCCACGCATCCGCCGATTGAGAAGCGGATCGCCGCTTTGCAAGGGCGCGATGTATAAAAAATCATTTTAACCGCAGAGAACGCAAAGAACACAAAGATTTTTGTGCTCTTGGTGCTCCCTGCGGTTAGATTGCTTTTTGTTTAGCCGCATGCGCTTCTGCAAAAACGCGCTTCTCTCTTCGCTCGTAATAAAAATTGCCTTGCCGCCACAGGTCGCAAAAAACGTTTTTGGTTTTTCTTTGTGATCTTTGCGTTCTTTGCGGTTAAAAAACTTCCTGTTCGGCGACGACTTCTTTATTGCCGTCAAGCGTGCCGAGATAGTGCGCCTCCACCGTCGAAAAGAGCAGGTCGATATGATTTAATGCAACCCGGATCGGCGCACCAAGGGCGACGGTGTTCGGCAAATCAGGTAGCGCAATGTTGAGCGGGATGTCGTGTAGCCGCGCGCTGTTTTCGCGGGTAACAACGGCGTCGGCGCTGTCAACGTTTTCCTGCAACAGCCAGCGCAGACACCAGTAACGCTCCATTTCGCTTTGAAACTCGCCATACTGACGGTAAACCGCTTCAAAGTCGGCAACAATGGCGAGCAGCTCACTGTCACCCGCTTTGAACGGCGGTGTTTCGCCGCGCAAGACGGCGATCAGTTGCCGTTGGTTGACGAGGTCGCAGTAACGCCGCAACGGCGACGTTGCCCATAAATAGTGGGCGACTCCCAGCCCTTGATGTTCGCCGCCTCTCGTGTTCATTTTGACGCGGCCGTTGCTCTGGACACGGTAAACACCGGCGATGCTCTGGTCGGCAAGCCATTGTCCCCAACAGCTGTTGGCGAAGATGGCGCATTCGGCAATCAAACAATCCATCGGCGCACCACGCGGACGCGGCACGATGGTGACAACGCCTTCGGGCGCCGCTTCCCAGTCAACGTAAAAAGCAAATTCGGCGCGCGGGATTTCGTTCTTGCCACGAACTTTCATCCGGTGCTGGGCAAAACGCCACAAAGTGCGCAGTGTTTCCGTATGCGGCGGATCGTCCGCCGACGCTTCGCGCGTAAACGCCTCGCCGATTTCATCAAGCCGCAGGTTAGCGGCGATAGAGATACGGTTCAGCCGGGTTTCCTGATGCAACGGCACGCCTTCCGCATCAAGCGTCACATACAGCGACAGTGCCGGCGGCGTTGTTCCTTCTGCCAGCGTAAAAGCATCGACCACAACATCAGGCAGCATCGTGATCTTGCGCCCCGGCATGTAGACCGTCGATAAGCGGCTGCGAGCGATGGCGTCAAGCGGTGTGCCGTATGTTAGCGCCAATCCCGGGCAAGCGATGTGCAACCCGATCTCGGTTTGCCCGTTATCCAATGGGCGCACTGAAAACGCATCGTCAAATTCTGTGGTCGTGCTATCGTCAATCGTGATCGCCTGCACATCGTTGAACGGCAAATCCGGCAAATCCGGCAACGCACCATAAGGCGGAAACGCCGTGCCGCGCGGAAACGTATGCGCGAGAAAACGGTTGAAATGGTATTCGTGCGTCGATGGCAGCGCGCCGCAGGCTTGTGTCAATACCGCCGGATGCATTTTCAACGCATCGCAAGCAGCCGCAAACGCCTTGTATTCGAGAGACGCTTTGTCCGGCGCGTAGAGCAACATCGATAATTTGTCGCGCAACGCATCGGGCATCTGTTTTTCGCACAGCTCTTGACGCCAGACACCGATCTGCGCCGCCTCGCGCGCCTTGCGCTCAAGAGAAGCGTGGGCTGCTTCCAGCGCATCGGGCAGCGCTTTCTTATAACGACCGCGGCCTTTTTTGTAGAAATACATCGGCGCGCCATACAACGCCAGAGCAATCGCCATGGCTTGCGGCGGTGATGACTCAGCGCCAAAGTAGTCGCGCGTCAATTCTTCAAAACCGAATTCGGCTTCGGCGCAAACCTCCCACAGAAAATCAAGATCGAGCTCGGAGCGCAGCCGTTGTGCCTCATGTAAAGCATCGGCGGCCGAAGGCGAGGCGAAGCGAAGCAACACGCGGTCGCTACGAACCTTGAGGCGGCGGGCGCTGGGCAATTCAACTTGCAGCGAAGCAGGCTGCTCAGAGAGAAGCGTCCCCGCTTTTAGCTGCCCGTCATCCTCGAAAAAAACGTACATGAACCGATATCCGGAATACGGCGCATGTCGCCGCTGGGGCGCGCA
>JAISPI010000166.1 GCA_031275075.1 Burkholderiales bacterium
CTTTATGTCCTTTCAGACGGTTAATGTTTCGTTTGCCGCTCTGCCGCGCTGTCATTCGTTTACGCCCAACGACTCGTTACCTGTCGGCATTGTTCCAATCGTCCTGTGCTATTCATCGCTTTTCCCGGGATAAGCAAATCCCCTTGCCTGACGTTCGTCTTGAGGTTTGGACCATTCGCCAATACCTTTCTCACAAAGAAGCGCATTGTCGTCGCATTACCTCTAACGTGTTAGCGGCAAGCGTCCTGTTTCAATTTTCGGGTTGCGTGCTTGATTATCCACTGAGTATTCTTATTTTTGCTATTTCGCCAGTCTTTGATCAAGGCAAGGGCTGCTTCGGGATTTACTTTTATGTAGTCCGCCAAATTATTTGCCACCGACTTCATTACGAATTTTATATGTTCTGTTTTCAAAATATTCAGAATTTCAAAAACGGGTTTCGGTTTATCGATGAAAAGCTCCAACTTGCTCGCCCAAGGTAATTTAGGTCTTAATCCTTCCGACGCCAATCGTCTCAAATGAAAGTTTTCGGATTTCGCCCAGATTTTCATTTGCCGAATTGTTTCTTCCGGATACTTCCTTATGTAGGGTCGTATGGCGTATTCGCCTGTATTTCTCTTGGTGTGTTCTTCGATAGCCTTCATGGATGTTTCAAAATGCTCTAATCCGTATTTCTCTATAAATTTTCCAACAGGCATTAACCAATAGAAATCTGAAAACATTCCTGTTTCTTTTGGATTTTCATCGCCCATGATATTTATGAGAATTTTGACGGCCTTTTTGTAATCGTTCGGCAAACAAACATGTAAGGCATCTGCGATTAGTTCAACTCTTTGCGTCAATGTTTTTTGCAAATAACTTTGTTGAACAATCTCAATAAACTTATTTGCCGGAAAATCTTTTTTTACTTGGCAAATTTTATCCGACAACAGCTGCGCCAAGCTTGCGCCAAAATGTTCTGTTAACTTGATATTTTCTTTTTCCATAGCTATTTATTTTTTACGTCCTTGTCGGGCGGTTAATCTTCTTGCTTAACGTTTAGCTTTTTACCTTACTGTCCACTGCGTTGTCGTCGGTCTACTTGTCTTTCAGTGAACCGTCAATTCAAGCCGGATCATTGTCAGGATATAAAATAATGTGGACATAATCGCCTGCCTGTTTCTTTACCTTCTTTCGGATTTCAGCCTTTACCGATAGAAATAATTGTCCCGTGCCTGTCGCTGTCGGCAATAAATGGTATTTGCTGATTTCGACGCCGTCGATACTGCCTTTTACTTTTACCCAACCAAAGGGCGATTTTTTGTCCGGCAGAATTTCAGGAATAATCGTATACGTCCAACCGCCTTTGCCTGGACTTTTTTCAAGCAAATATTTTTTATTTACCAGCGGTTTTTCGTTCATGGAATTCACCCTTTTAATTTCCAGTATTCGCAAACTTCACTGTCAAGTAAGTAGTATAAACCGGAGACCGCGGCCTCAAAAAGGACGCGGTGTCGCTCAATCTATACAAATTTCGCCATCAGCTTCTCTACATACACCGGCACAGCCTTTGTCGCCGCTGCATGGATGGTTTCGTCGAACAACGTGCAATTCTGGCTCGGTTCGAGATTGAGTTCGACGGTTTTGGCGCCGTGCCGCCGCGCTTCTTCAACAAAGCCTGCCGCCGGGTAAACATGACCGGAGGTTCCAATCGACAGAAAAAGATCGGCTTCGGCTAACGCCCGATAAATACGCTCCATCTCCAGCGGCATTTCACCGAACCAGACAATATGCGGCCTCAGCGGTACCGGCGAAGCGCAACAGGTGCAGCGATCTTCCGGCATTAAATCACCCCGCCATTCGACGACACGCCCGGAACGCAAACAACGCGCCTTGAACAGTTCGCCATGCATGTGAACGACGCGCTTGCTGTCGGCACGCTCGTGCAGATTGTCAACGTTTTGAGTCACCAGCAAAAACCGCTCGCCGAACGCTTCTTCAAGCTGCGCAATCGCTTGATGTGCCGCGTTGGGCTTGATCGCCGGATCATGCAGCTGCCGTCGCCGCTGATTGTAGAAACGCAGCACCAGTTCCGGATCGCGGGCAAACCCTTCCGGAGAGGCAACATCTTCGATACGATGTTCTTCCCACAACCCATCCGCTGCGCGGAAGGTGCGGATGCCCGATTCAGCGGAAATTCCGGCGCCGGTCAAGACAACGATACGCAGAGCTTTTTCTGATGTTGGGTTGTTCACGATTGACCTCCACGGTAATGCGCCAACATGTACGGCGCTGTCCCTTCTGCTTCTTTCGTAAGATATCGTTTTCTTGACCGCTCCGCCAGCTTGTCGCGCTAACGCATTTCCGGCCACCAAACGCGCACTACTCCATAAGCATAAGCTTGCGGCAATGGGTTGCTCTTCCGGCGACGTTCCGCTTCCGTTAGAATTCTCTTCTTCACCCCAAGGAGAAATCAATATGTCTATAGCAGACCGTGATGGCTGGATCTGGTACGACGGCAAAATGGTGCCGTGGCGCGAGGCTACAACCCATGTGCTCACTCACACGCTGCACTACGGAATGGGCGCTTTCGAAGGCGTGCGTTGTTATGAAACGGCGAAAGGCCCGGCCATTTTCCGTTTGCGCGACCATACCGACCGCCTTTTCCGGTCGGCGCACATCTTCAACATGAAGTTGCCGTTCACCAAAGATGAAATCGACGCAGCGCAACTTGCCGCGATACGCGACAACCAACTGAAATCCGGTTACATCCGGCCGTTGGCGTTTTACGGCTCGAACGCGATGGGCGTCGCTGCCAGCTCCAACCCGGTGCATGTGATCGTCGCCGCCTGGCCGTGGGGCTCATACCTCGGTGAAGAAGGGATGGCGAAGGGTATCCGTATCAAGACCAGTTCGTTCACCCGCCATCACGTCAACATTCACATGGCCGGCGCCAAAGCCTGCGCCAATTACCTCAATTCGATTCTCGCCAATCAGGAGGTCGTCGCTGAAGGTTACGACGAAGCGTTGTTGCTCGATCCAGCCGGTTTTGTTGCCGAAGGTTCGGGGGAAAATATTTTCATCGTCAGCCGCGGCGCGTTGCACACGCCCGATTTGTCGAGCGGCGCCCTGAACGGCATCACCCGCGATACGGTCATCCAGATTGCCCGCGAAATGGGAATCGAAGTAAAGGAGCGCCGGATCACCCGCGACGAAGTCTATTGCGCCGACGAGGCATTCTTTACCGGAACCGCCGCCGAAGTCACTCCGATTCGTGAACTCGACCGCCGTCAAATCGGCGCCGGTCGTCGTGGTCCGGTCACTGAAAAACTGCAAGCGCGCTTTTTCGATATCGTACATGGTCGCGACCCGTCGAAAGCCGCATGGCTTACTTACGTCTGACCATGATTCAACACGCCGTATTTTCGACGAACAACGATACCGCCGAGCCACCGTCGGTATCGTTCGCGCCGCTGGCTTGTCCGCCGCTTTTCAAACCCGTCACGGACATGCATCCGCGTGTTTATCTGGCGCCGGACGCGCATGGCAACGCGCATTGCCCTTACTGCGGCGAACGCTATACCGGCAACGCCTTCGAAATCTCCCGCAACACCTGATTCCCCGCAAGCGTTGCCTCTCGCCCATGCCATCGCCCGAACCGCGTATCCTGATTATCGCTCCTTCCTGGGTCGGTGATGCGGTGCTGGCGGAGCCTTTGACGGCGTTGCTGAAAGCGCGTTACCCACACAGCGTCATCGACGTTTTTGCGCCTGTCTGGTGCGCGCCGGTGTATGCGCGCATGCGCCATATCCATCGCATCATCGAAAACCCGCTACCGCACGGCCCGCTTCGTTGGCGTCAACGCAGAACTTTGGCGCAGCGCTTCGCCGTTACCAACTACACCCACGCTTTCGTGCTGCCCAACAGTTGGAAATCAGCGCTCATTCCATACTTCGCTCGTATTCCGCAGCGAATCGGGTACACCGGCGAAGCGCGTTTCAAATTGTTGAACGACCGCCGGACATTGCTTCCCAAGCTATTTCCGCGTCTCGTTGATCGTTTCGCGGCACTGGCTTACCCCGCCGGCACCGCTCTCGATAAAATAAAAGTTCCGGCGCCGGTACTGGTGCCGCGACAAGACCTTCAACACGCCGCGCTCGAAACGTTGCGTCTTTCCATCAGCCCGATGCCAGTGGTCGTATTTTGTCCCGGCGCCGAATACGGCTCCGCCAAACGCTGGCCGTCCGAATATTTTGCCGAGCTGGCGCAACGGCTGATCCGCGAAGGCATGGCGGTCTGGCTCGTCGGCTCGCCGAAAGACCGTCCGATTGCCGATCAAATCATCGCCGCCATCCAACTGAGCGCGCCATCAAGCAACGCCTTACCCGCCCAACTGCACGATCTCGTTGGGCGCACCGACCTCGGCACCGCTGCTGATCTCATCGCTGCCGCCCGCGTCGTCGTCAGCAACGACTCGGGATTGATGCACATTGCCGCAGCGTTAAATGTTTCGTTGGTTGCCTTGTTCGGCTCATCATCATCGGCATACACGCCACCGCTATCGCCACGTGCCCGTATCGCCAGCATCGACATCGAATGCAGTCCCTGCTTCCGGCGCGAATGTCCGCGCAAACACTTTCGATGCATGCGCGAACTAACGCCGCAAATGGTTTATCAACACATCGTTGCGCTACGCTGAAGATAAAAGTAGAACCTATCTCAAAATCGTTTGCACAGTGTAGCGGTAGCGCAAATTTACGGGCAGAGGCTATAAACGCGCATTCTGCGTCATTGCGATGAGTGAAGCGACGAAGCAATCCAGAGAACTATGCGGAACTGGATTGCTTCGCTATGCTCGCAATGACGGTGGGCCGGATGGTTTTCGCTCCTTACGGCGGGGCAATCATTTTGAGATAGGTTCTAATGCTATCGGCCACGCAACAGAACAACCACCGCGCCACCACCGCCAGCGTGATGCGCCGGTTCACAATACGCCAGCACATCGTCCCACAGCGCCAGCCAATGCCGCACCTTGCCTTTCAGCACCGGCGCTTTGCCCGGTGAAGTCAGACCCTTACCGTGAATGATTCGCACGCAGCGCAGTCCGCGTGAACGCGCTTCGACCAAAAAATCGACCAGCGCGTCGTGCGCTTCATCAACCACCATCCCGTGCAAATCCAGTTCACTTTGAATCGCCCATTGACCGCGTCGCAACTTACGCAACACATCGGGCGACAAACCGATACGCAAAAACGTTTGATCGTCTTCCAGCTCCTGACCGATTTCCCATGTGGTTGGCGACGGCGATTCGCCATACTTGGCGAGCGCCAGCACTTCGGTTTCGTCGCGCAACCGTTGTTTCGGTACTGGCGCCGGTCTCGACGTTTCGATGACTGCCCGCCGCAGCGGCGGTAATGGCGCAACATCTTCGTCGCGCATTTTGCGCTGGAAGTCGATATCGTGTTCGCGTTTGTGTTCGCTCTCGCGCCGCGCTGTTTTTTTACGGACAGGCAACGGTGTTTTCGGCGGTAGCGGTTTTGATTGTTGTCGTGCTTCGGTTTTTGTTGCTGTCGTTTTCGGTTGCTCTGCGCGGGCTTCCCGTTGCGTGTGCAGCCACAACGTTTTCAGGTCGGACAAAGCGTTTTTCATTTTATTCCAGATTTTCCATCAGAGCAGTTTTGATTTACTCGCTTGCTGACTTGTACCCCATCCCCACCCCAACCCTCCCCTTGAAGGGGAGGGTTGTTTGCATAGTCACTTTGCAAAGTCACTGCCTCCAATCAGCCCTTAACGCAACTGATCGAGATACGCCTTGGCGTCGAGCGCCGCCATGCAGCCGGTCGCTGCGGATGTCACCGCCTGCCGATACACAGGATCGGCAACATCGCCAGCCGCAAACACGCCGGGCACCGACGTCGCAGTCGCATTGCCGCCACTACCGCTTTTTACTTGGAGATAGCCTTCGTGCATTTTCAGTTGGCCGGTAAACAATCCCGTGTTCGGCGTGTGTCCGATCGCAATAAAAATACCGTGCGCCTTGATGTCCTGCGTCGCGCCGCTCTTGACATTTTTCAGCCGCGCGCCGGTGACACCGGAATCGTCGCCGAGCACTTCGTCGAGCACATGATCCCAGACAACGCGGACATTGCCGCCGTCTTTCGTCTTCGCCAGCAACTGATCGGCAAGCATCGCTTCCGCCCGCAAACTGTCACGGCGATGCACCAGCGTCACCGAGCGCGTGATGTTGGAAAGATACAGCGCTTCTTCGACAGCGGTGTTGCCGCCACCGATAACCAACACGTCCTGACCCTTGTAGAAAAAACCGTCGCAGGTGGCGCACGCGGATACGCCGCGCCCTTTGAACGTTTCTTCAGACGGCAACCCAAGATAACGCGCTTGAGCGCCAGTGGCGATAATCAACGCGTCGCAAGTGTATTCACCGCCGTCGCCGGTCAATCGCAACGGACGCGATCCCAAATCGACCGTATGAATGTGATCGAACACCATCGCCGTATCAAAACGCTCAGCGTGGCGCTGAAACCGTTCCATCAGCGCCGGACCTTGTACACCGTCAACGTCAGCAGGCCAGTTATCGACTTCGGTCGTCGTCATCAGTTGCCCGCCCTGCGCGATGCCGGTAATCAGCGTTGGCTTCAGATTGGCCCGCGCCGCGTAAATCGCGGCGGTATAGCCGGCTGGACCGGAGCCAAGAATGATCAGACGAGAATGTTGTGCTGCCATGAAACCTCCTGAAGTAAACGGGAACGATTGATCGTGTTAGACATTACACTACTTGCATAATTCCAATATATCAAAACATCACAGTTCATTACAAATTTTTAAAATTTGGCGTACAGATAACCTTCTTTTATCCTGACCGCCGAGTTTTATTCAGCGGCCTAGCATGCCGTTTGCTTTACCCCGAATTACGGCAGGGTCTTTCCCCGTATTCAACGTCCGGTCGGAACGCTCACGACCCGCTTTCCCGTCACCCACCCGCATGCGGACGACCAAGGTACAATAACACCATCTTATTTGGATACTTCGATGTTTTTCAACAGAAATTCTGACGCTCCGTCTCGGCCCAGAAAGAAAAATACTCCGGTGCGCCCGGCGCGTCTCAGCCAGACCTCACCGCGCGTCGCCCGCCTGATCGGCGAAGTGTGGTGGATTTTGCTGCTGACCGTCGTTCTGTATGGCGCGCTGATTTTCACCACATACAATCGCGCTGACCCCGGCTGGTCGTTTTCCGGTACCGGCGAGGCGGTGCGCAACAAAGGCGGCGTGGTTGGCGCCTGGATCGCCGATCTGTGCTTTTATCTGCTGGGCAGTGCCGCTTGGTGGATGATTGTCGCCGGGATCCTCGCGCTGATGGTCGCCTTCTGGCGGCTTCGCGCGCAAAACGTAATTCCGGAATATTCCTTCGGCCTTGCGTTGTTTGGTTTCATGCTCCTGATCGTGTCGAGCGCTGCGCTTGAAGCGACCCACCCTTGGCTGGTGTTGATGGCCAACCTGCGCGCCCCCGGCGGCGTGATCGGCGAAATCGCCGGTTTTCAATTACAGGCGTTGTTGGGCGCTACCGGCGCCCGGTTTCTGCTGGTGGCCTTGTGGGCGATTGGACTCTCGTTGTTTACCGGTATCTCATGGATGGCCGTCGCTGAAAAGCTCGGCTGGGCATTGGAGCGATCATTTAACGCGCTACGCAAAACCATCGAAGCACGACAGGATCGCAAGATCGGACGGCAGGTGATGGCCGAGCGCGAACAGGTCGTTGAGCAAGTTCGCGGCGAAGGCGAGATGCGCGAACCTGTGCTGGTTGTGCCGTCGGTAACTGTGATCCCACAATCGCTGCGCATCGAAAAGGAAAAACAGCGTCAGTTGTTTGACGAATTGCCCGCTACATCGCTGCCGCCGTTGTCGTTGCTCGACGCTGCGGTTCACAAGACCGAAGCAGTCAGCGCCGAAACGCTCGAATTTACTTCGCGGCTGATTGAACGCAAGCTCGCCGACTTCGGTATTTCGGCGAAAGTTCTCGCCGCTTATCCGGGGCCCATCATCACCCGCTACGAAATCGAACCGGCGATCGGCGTTAAAGGCAGTCAAATCGTCACCCTCGTCAAAGATTTGGCACGAGCGTTGTCGGTGGTGTCAATCCGCGTCGTCGAAACCATCCCCGGTAAATCGTGCATGGCGCTTGAACTGCCAAATCCGAAGCGTCAGATCGTGCGACTGATCGAAATCCTCTCGTCGAAGAGCTACCACGAAGCCACCAGTCGTCTGACACTCGGTCTCGGAAAGGACATCGCCGGCAACCCTGTCGTCGCTGATCTCGCCAAAATGCCGCACGTGCTGGTGGCAGGCACCACCGGCTCCGGTAAATCGGTGGCGCTCAACGCGATGATTTTGTCGCTGCTGTACAAAACCGAGCCACGACAGGTACGCTTGCTGTTGATCGACCCCAAGATGCTGGAGCTGTCGATCTACGAAGGTATTCCGCATCTGTTGACGCCGGTCGTCACCGACATGCGGCTGGCGCCGACCGCGCTCAACTGGTGCGTCGGCGAAATGGAGCGGCGCTACAAACTGATGTCGCATCTGACGGTGCGCAACATCGCCGGCTACAACGCCAAAGTGAGCGAAGCGAAAAGAAACGGCGCGCCGCTGACCAATCCGCTCATTGACCAAAGCGCGCTGACGCCGGACAATCCGGAACCGCTTGAGGAAATGCCGCAGATCGTCGTCGTCGTTGACGAACTCGCCGACCTGATGATGGTGACCGGAAAGAAGATCGAAGAATTGATCGCTCGCATTGCACAGAAAGCACGCGCTGCCGGTATTCATCTTATTTTGGCGACACAGCGACCAAGCGTTGATGTCATCACCGGTTTAATCAAGGCCAACATCCCGACACGCATCGCGTTTCAGGTTGCCAGCAAAGTCGATTCGCGCACCATTCTCGATCAGATGGGCGCCGAAGCGCTGCTTGGCCAGGGCGACATGTTGTATCTGCCGCCCGGCTCCGGTTTTCCGCAGCGTGTGCATGGCGCGTTCGTTTCCGATGAAGAAGTGCATCACGTTGTCGACTACCTTAAACGGCAAGGGCCACCCAACTACCTCGAAAATATTTTGACCGAACAGGAATCCGACGACGAAAACGGCAATGGC
>JAISPI010000171.1 GCA_031275075.1 Burkholderiales bacterium
GACGGCAATGTCAACCCGCCGGTTCATCAACAGCCGCTCGCCGGATGTCCAGTTTACGGCGTTGCGTTTATCGACCCGGCGATGGCCAAAATACAAACCGTCACGGCACGCCAGCCCCACCTGATAGCCAGCGAGGCGAAACAATGCCGCCAACTGTTGGGCAATAGCGGTTGCTCCCTGTTTGCCGGTAATTCCGAAAATGGGAATGCGCCCTTGCCGCTCGGCGTCTGGAAAGAGATGGCTGACGATCGCTTCACCGACCGGCTGCGGTTTCCCGCTTGCCGGTCGCAAGTGCGTCAACAGACTGGGGCCCGCATCGACCTCGATGACGGCGCCTCCCTGTCTGGCAAGCGGCTGGCTGATGTCGCTGGCGACGATATCAACGCCGGCAATGTCGAGCCCGATGACACGGGCGGCCAACACAGCAAGCGCCGCATTTTCGGGATGTACGTTTTCGGTGACATCGGCAGAGACGTTGCCGTTACGCTGGATCAATACCTGTTGACCGGCGGCGGGGATGCTGTCCCGCGTCAACTGCTGACGCGCCAGTTCCAACACAATGGTGGGATCCTCGTCGATCAAAACCTTGTTGAGCGGAGTGTCTTCGTTGAGACCGCGGCGTGGATCGTTGTTTATTTGCGCATCAATCAGCGCCACCACCGTATCATGACCGTTGCCGATGACCCCAACCTCTTCACCGCGAGCGGCCGCGACCAATTTGTCGCCGACGACCAGCAACCGGTGTTCGTGGCCGTGCATAAAACGTTCAACGATGACATCGCTGCCCTCGGCGTCAGCGATGGCAAAAGCCGCGCGAATGTCTTCTTCGCGTGAGAGATCAAGAACGACGCCACGGCCATGATTGCCGTCAATCGGCTTGACCACTATCGGCAAACCGATTTCTTGCGCTGCCGCCCAAGCGGCATCGGCGCTTTCAACAATTTCGCCTTCCGGCACGGGAATGCCACACGACCGCAACAACCGCTTGGTCAAATCCTTGTCGGTGGTAATGCTCTCGCCGATGGCGCTGGTGTACTCGGTTTCTGCCGTCCATATCCGGCGCTGATGCGCGCCGTAGCCTAATTGCACCAAATTGCCATCGTTCAACCGTATTACCGGGATGCGGCAATCGGCAGCCGCTTGAACGATGCAGAAAGTGCTCGGCCCCAGATGGTGGTCGTTGATTTTCTGGCGCAAATCAGCAATCGCAGCAGCGACATCAAACGGGCGATCCTCGATTGCCGCCATCACCAGATCGCGACCCATCGCCAGCGCGGCGCGTCCGACTTCTTCGTTGCGCGCCCGAACCGCCACTTTATAAATACCGCGTCGCGAGGTTTGCCGCGCCTTGCCGAAACCGGCTTGCATGCCGGCGAGATTTTGTAGTTCAATCGCGACATGTTCAAGAACATGCGCCATCCAGGTGCCTTCCTTGATGCGCCGCAAAAACCCGCCGCGTTCGCCGATCCCGCAGCGGTGTTCGATCAGCGACGGCAACCAGCCGACAAGCCGTTCGTAAAACCCGAGGATGGTGTTGGTCGGCGTGTCTTCCAACGCGCCGATATCGACCCAAGCTTCCAGCACCGGCCGGTAGGTCCAGATGTTGGGGCCTCGCAAATACGTGATGCGGAGGAACCGCATCTCTCTTTTTTTCAATGTTGTCGGCACAAACAGCTCACAAAACCGATGGAAAAGACCTAGTTTAACAAGGGTAACGGGCATTCATACTACTTCACTTTGCGATTGGACAACACGCAACGCGAGGAAGTCTACTCCGCTCGACCGAGCTAAGCCAGAGACGCCGTCATCAAAAAGACGTTTTATTCTGTATTGATTCTTTCTTGCAAAAACGCGCGTTGGTGATGAAATTCTTTTATAGTGGCGCTGCCTGCTTTTGCCTGCGGTGGCATGGAAAACCCTGTTCTGACAGGGAGCATAGCGTCGCGCAGGCCATTGTTCATGACACAAACACACAGAAACGCGCCCTCCACGGCAACGTCTGCGTTGCCCGTCCCCATGCCAGCCGTCTGGCAGACATGGGCGGCCTCTTTTTTTTCGCCCAATGAGAAAATTTTGGGTTGGGCTGTCATTGATCTCGATGAGCAATTACGTTTTGCTCAGGAATTGATCGTTATGACTGACCAGCGCTTGCTCGGCTGCGCCTTGTCGCCGGAGGGCGCGCCAACGTGCCTGGAGTGGATGCGCCGGAACGGGCTGCGACTGAACCATTACGATCATGCCGGCGTCGGCACGTTGGAATTGCTTGATGACCATAGCCGTCTGCACTGCTGGCGCTATACGTTGGCACAAGGCACCGCGATTCTGCGTCTCGTTCAGGCGTTCGACCGACAGCAGCAAGCGTCGGAAAAAACCAGCGAAGAAAGCGCAGCCCTGTGTCCAGTTTGCGGCACCTCCCTATCTGCCAATGATGGCGAATGTCCAAATTGCACTGCTAACGACACCATCGCGTCGCCGTCCACCTGGATTCTGTTCCGGCTTTGGCGGTTCGCCCGGCCCTACAAAGGTTCTTTGTTGTTGGGCTTCATCCTGATGCTGACATCCACAGCCGCCAGCATGGTAGCGCCGTATCTGATCATGCCGCTTACCGATGAAGTTCTGGTGCCTGCCGAAAAAGGGATGCCGGTTGATATCGGGCTGGTAGCGTTGTACCTCGGCGGGTTATTTGTTTCGGCGCTGCTCGCTTGGGGGCTGGGCTGGGGAAAAACATACATTCTGGCGCTGGTGTCTGAGCGAATCGGCGCCGATCTGCGAACCGCTTCTTTCGAACATTTGATGCATTTGTCGCTGGAATACTTCGGCGGCAAACGCACCGGTGATTTGATGGCGCGCATCAGTTCGGAAACCGACCGCATCTGTCTTTTTCTGTCGCTACATCTTCTCGATTTCGCCACCGACGTGCTAATGATTACGATGACGGCGGCGGTGCTGTTTTGGATCAATCCATGGTTGGCGCTGGTGACGCTGTTGCCGTTGCCGTTCATCGCCTGGATGATTCACCTGGTTCGCGAACGGCTGCGAACCGGCTTTGAAAAAATTGGCCGCGCCTGGTCGGAAGTGACCAACGTGTTGGCCGACACCATTCCCGGTATTCGCGTCGTCAAAGCGTTCGCCCAAGAGGCGCGCGAAACGAAACGCTTTCAGGAAGCCAACCGCCACAATCTTGTGGCCAACGATAGGGTCAACCGTCTTTGGTCGCTGTTCTCGCCGACCGTGTCGTTGTTGACCGAGATCGGATTGCTGGTTGTCTGGATGTTTGGTATCTGGCAGGTATCGCAAAGCCATATTTCTACCGGAATGCTGCTGTCGGCGCTGGCATACATCGGCCGTTTTTACACGCGGCTCGATTCGATGAGCCGGTTCGTCTCGGTCACGCAAAAAGCGGCTGCGGGCGCCAAACGGATTTTCGACATTCTCGATCACGTTTCGAACGTGCCGAACCCCGCACATCCGGTGCCGTTGCCAACGGTGCGCGGGCAGATTGAATTGCGTAACATCGTGTTCCGTTACGGCAGCCGAACCGTTCTGCGCGGCGTCGATCTTACGGTTACGCCCGGCGAAATGATCGGGCTGGTTGGGCACAGCGGTTCCGGCAAAAGCACCTTGGTCAACATCATCTGTCGTTTTTACGATACCGCTGAAGGCGCGGTGCTTCTTGACGGCATCGACATCCGCACGCTGGCGATCTCCGACTACCGCCGCCACATCGGTTTAGTATTGCAAGAACCTTTCCTTTTCTTCGGCACAGTCGCCGAGAACATCGCTTATGGTCATCCCGGCGCAACGCGCGAAGACATTGTCGCCGCGGCGCGTGCCGCGCACGCGCACGAATTCATCTTGCGCTTGCCGCACGGTTACGATTCGTTGGTTGGCGAACGCGGACAAGGGTTGTCGGGAGGAGAACGGCAACGGATTTCCATCGCCCGCGCGCTGTTGATCGACCCGAAGATTCTGATTCTCGACGAAGCAACTTCATCCGTCGATACCGAAACCGAAAAAGAAATCCAGAAAGCGCTCGACAACCTCGTGCGCGGCCGCACCACCATCGCCATTGCGCACCGCCTGTCAACATTGCGCAAGGCAGATCGTCTTGTGGTGATGGATCGTGGCCAGATTGTTGAAGAAGGGGCGCACGATGCGCTGATCGCTCAACGCGGCGCTTACTTTCGTTTGCACGAAGCGCAAGCGCGACAGGTCGATGTCGAATTTGCTTCGGCGTCATGGGATGATGCCGTTTCCGCAACCACCCGTTCATCAAAATGAATCCGCCCGATTTTCAATTGTTGCGCAATACCTTTGGCCGTTTGGTGTTGACCACTGGCGATGGCCAAGTCTATGAAAACATCGTGCCGGTGCGCGCGTTCCCGATCAGCGCGCCGGATACCGGATTGGCGCTGGTCGATGAAGAAGGACATGAGCGCGCTTGGATCGCCGATTTGGCAACATTGAAAACAACTTTCGGCAGCGAAATGTGCGCTCTTATCGAGGCGGCGCTCGCCGAGCGCGAATTCATGCCCTGCATTCTGCGGCTGAACCAGGTTTCAACCTTTGCCACACCGAGCACTTGGCAAGTCAGTACCAACTGCGGTGAAACATCGTTCGTGTTAAAAGGCGAAGAAGACATTCGGTTGCTAAGCGCCACTTCGCTATTGATCACTGACCGCGACGGTGTGCAATACCGGATTCCGGACATCACCCAACTCGATAAACACAGCCGGCGATTGCTGGATCGTTTTTTGTGATTCTCGCCTCTCCGCGTGAGATGGTTTTCTGGATTGCTTCCCGCCACACGACGTTCGCGGTCGCAATGACGCCTTTTCTTTGCGCTCTTTGCGGTTAAATCATTTTTCTGATTCTTGATCCCTGCTCTCTGCCAACCACTTTACCAACCGTTCCGCCGCGCCGCGATGTTCCTCCAAAAAATGAAGGCCAGAGTCGCGCATCGTTTGCCTTGCTTCATGGTTTCGCAGCAAAGCTCCGGCCTGAACGATGAGTGCATCAGCATTGTTAGCCCGTTTGGCCGCACCGACGGCGCAAGCAGCATCACTGATATCCTTGAAGTTGAAGGTGTGCGGGCCGATCAGTACCGGCGTACCCGTTGCCAATGGCTCCAGCAAATTCTGACCTCCGAGCGGCAACAGACTGCCACCGACAAACGCAAGATCGGCGGCGGCGTAATAGGCGAACATTTCGCCCATCGAATCGCCGAGCACAAACGAAATTTCCGGTGGCACATCGCTTTCGTCGCTGCGTCTGACGAACGCCAGACCACGCGCGCGCAGTTGTTCGGCAACGCTTTCAAAGCGCTCAGGATGGCGCGGCACGATCACTGTCAGCGTTTCGGGTGGCAACGCATCCGGTTGGCGGCGTATCGCATCGAGCAATAAGGCTTCCTCTCCATCGCGTGTTGATGCCGCGATCCAGATGAGCCGCTGACCGAAACGCCGGCGCAAAACCGCGCCCAATGCCCGCGCGTTTTCCGGCACTTCGATATCAAATTTGAGATTGCCGATTACGGTCACATCGCGTGCACCCAGCGTCCGCAATCGTTGCGCATCGTCTTCGGTCTGCGCGGCAACGCCGGTTAACGACGCAAAGACGGGTCGAGTCAACGACGTGTAACGCGCGTAACGCGCGGCAGAACGTTCCGACATCCGGGCATTGACGAGGAAACAGCGAATGTTGCGACGCGCGCATTCAGTGACCGCGTTGGGCCACATTTCGGTTTCCATCAGCAGCGCCAGTTTCGGTTGAACGTGATCGAGAAAAGCCCGCACGGCGAAACGATAATCATAGGGAAGCCATAATTGCGTAATGTGCTTGCCAAAAGGGCGCTTACCGAACAAGGCTTCGCCGGTAGCGCGGCCCGTAGCAGTCATGTGCGTCAACACGATCGGCGTACCGGGATAACGCTGTTCGAGCGAAGCGATCAACGGCGCGGCGGCGCGCGTCTCGCCGACGGAAACCGCATGAATCCAAATGGTGTCACGCATCGGCGGCGTGGTGTAACGACCAAAACGTTCACCGATGTTTTTCCGGTAGCCCGGGTTTTTACGGCCACGCCACCACAGACGAACGAACAGCAGCGGCAAGAGCAGCGCCCCAAGCAGTGAATAGCCTATGCGCCAAAACATCAGACGTCACCCCGCGCACACGGATCTTGTTCCCCTCTCCCGCT
>JAISPI010000034.1 GCA_031275075.1 Burkholderiales bacterium
GTGGTGGGCGATACTGGGATCGAACCAGTGGCCCCTGCCGTGTGAAGGCAGTGCTCTACCGCTGAGCTAACCGCCCCAGCGAACCCAGACAGGAGCCTGAATTTAACCATAGCGCGGGCAGCAGGGCAAATAGCAAAAGCGTGTCAGACACCTCGAAAAAGTCTCTGAATTTTTTATAATCTATTGATTTAAAACGATTTTTGAGACTCTCTCCAAAGTTGTCTCAAGTGTCGCAAATATGTTGCGGCCTTTCGGAAAACGTGCCCCGAACGCTTTATGCCAAAATCAACGTTCTGATTTCTATCAGCTTTTTTTCGTGATGACGGATGGTAGTTCGGCGCTCAACACCGCCTCGGTCTGTTTGACTCGAAAAGCCTCCAGCGCCGCCAGCAACCGCGTTTCACCATGCGCATGCGCCAACAGTGATACCGCGAACAGTCCCGCATTAGCCGCGCCCGCTTCGCCGATAGCGAATGTTGCAACCGGCACGCCTTTCGGCATCTGCACGATTGATAACAGCGAATCCCAGCCTGACAATGCTTTCGACTGCACCGGCACGCCCAACACAGGCACCGTCGTTTTCGACGCCAGCATTCCCGGCAGATGCGCCGCACCACCTGCGCCAGCGATGATCGCTTTCAGCCCGCGCGTTTTTGCTGTCGCTGCGTATTCAAACAAAAGATCGGGTGTCCGGTGCGCGGAAACCACCCGCGCCTCGAATGGCACGTCGAATCCCTGCAATACATTCGCCGCCGCCTGCATCGTTGCCCAGTCCGACTCCGAACCCATCACGATGCCGATTTGCACAGTTGTCATTTCCAACCTTCTTTCATTCAAGCTGTCGGCTATAGGTTTTCGCTCTCTACGCTCTGCCCTTCTCCCAATACCGCCACAACCGCCACACCATCAATCCAAATGCCGCGCCGCGTTTTAGTCGCTTGGCGCGGGAAGCGCCAAGCGCGACCAGAAAAAGCCGTAACCCGATACCGGCGAGGCTTTTCTTTTCGTCCCAATAATTGTCGACACGAGGTTTCACCGTCTCGCGCAAGGCGCGACACGAAATAGCGATTTTCAGACGATCCAGTTCGCTTTGCGCCAGCAGGAGCGCCTTGCGGTCTTCGAGAGGAATTTTGTCAGCCACCATTACGCGCCGCCTTTTTCTGCTCCGAAGATTGTTCTTTCGGCAACAATCCTACCGCCAGCCATTGTCTGTCTTTTTCAAATTCAGCCAGCGTTGCCGAAAACGGTTTGGAAGCGCGTTTTCGCGCCACTGCCAGACGCCACAGCACCAGCAACCCTAGAATGAAATAGACGCCGATCATCCAGACCAGTGCTTCGATACGATGCGGTGTATCCCAGAACCAGACGACCAATAAGACGTTGGCAGCGACAAACGCCACCCACAAAAAGATGGCGGCCAAAATCAACAGCGTCAACTGCTTCGCCGTCTGCCGGCGCGCTTCGATGTATTCGAGTCGCGCCAGTTCGAGACGGGTACTCAGCAGTGAGGAAAAAGCCATTCCCAACCGCGCCAACTCCTCACGCACCCCCTGCGCCGGACGCGGATTGACGGATACCTCTTCCGGCAAGCGTCCTAGCTCGTCGTTCATATCGACCTCCCGCCTGAGACAGAACGTTTCAGCGGCGGCTGATCAAAAGCCCGAGGATAAAACCGACGGCTGCGCCGATACCTACTGCCTGCCAAGGGTGGTCATGGACAAAATCGTCCGTTGCGCGTGCGCAAATACGGGCTTGGTCAGCCACTTGCCCTTCGACTTCCTGCAAGCGTATTTTGGCCGTCGCCAATTTTGCTTCGATCTGTTGACGCAGATCACGCGCTCTTTCGCCGGTTTCCGAAGCGGCATCGTGCAACAAACTTTCAGCTTCACTCAACACTGTCGAAAAATCATCTACCAATTTTTCAGAGGGAAAAGGACGCGACATAATCAATCTCCAGAAAAGCATTCAAAGAAAGCCCTGTGTTGCGGCAACTCCCGGCGATACCGGAAGCATCATTTCCATTATAAACAAGTCTTCCGGTTTGGGATACCACTGGACGAAACCAAAGCAGCAACTCACTGAAAATTTTTTGCCTTGATGCATTTTTACATCGGCAAAGTTCCTGATGTTATTCTTTCGGTGCGGCTTGTGTGGCCACCTGTTGTGGCGGCGCCAATAGACCTTGATGAATGCCTTCAATGATCGTTTCCATCGCTGGAGCACTGCCTCTGGCTTTGGCGTGGTTCAGCAGGATCACTACCGCGTAACGGCGCCCCTGAGGATCGTCAACGTATCCGGCCAGTGCCCGTGCGCCCTCCAGTAACCCCGTTTTGAGACGAGCCTGATTGTGTGCCGCACTCTTGTGAAAACGGTATTTCAACGTACCGTCAACGCCCGCCAACGGTAACGAATCGAAGAAAAGATCGCGCCACGGCGTTTGCTGCGCGTGCAGCAAAAGGTTAAGCAACCCCTGCGCGCTGACTCTCGTATCGCGCGATAAACCGGCGCCATTGTCAACGAACAACCCCTCCATATTGATCTTGTTCGTCTTCAACCACTCCGCCATCGCCAGCCGCGCCCCGCCGCGTGTATACGGCGGTGTCATTTGCAGTGCCGCCAGCGTCAAAAACACCTGCTGCGCCATCACGTTGTTCGACCGTTTGTTGATATCCTGGACAACTTCCGGCAACGGTAGCGATTCGAACGTCAGCCAAGGCGCTCCCTCCGGCGCTTTGCCTTCGCGCACGCTGCCGGCGAATGCCCCTCCCGCTTCGACAAAATAATGCGTGAACATGCCATGAACAAAGTGCGGCACATCAAGCAGCGCCACATACATATCGCGCACGCCGCACCGCGCAGAATAATCGCCGCTGAAATGGACTTCGGCGTAACTGCCGACATTTTTGAATGTCGGTTTTAACCCGCCTAACCAATCTCCGCAACGCTTATCACTCAATGGTGGTGCCGATACTATCTTGATTCCTGTCAAAGGCGGCTCAACCGTAATTTGTGCCTCTTTGTTATTTTTCGACGCCGATGGCGCAAACTCGAAACGCACCGCCTTGAAGCTGACCAGCAACGCATCCGGCCCAACGTTGTACGGCTTCAGCGGTTCCTTGTCGAACGCTGAGGGATCGTGTACCGGCAATGAAAACAAGGAACGATCAACAATCAGATCGCCGGTGATTTGCGACAGTCCGGCTTGCCGCAAACGCTGCATGAACGCCTGCCATTGTTCAATCGTAATCTTGGGATCGCCGTAACCTTTGAGTATCAGATTGCCGTGCAGTATGCCATCTGCCAGATGACCGTCAAGATACGCTTCGGTTTTCCAGCGGTAATCAGCGCCCAGCAGATCAAGCGCAGCAGCCGTCGTTGCCAGCTTTATCACCGACGCCGGATTCATCAATGCGTCAGCGCGATGCAACAACACCGGCTTTACCGCGCCAACCTCCTGCACCGCCACGGCCACCGCATTTTCCGGCACACCGACACGTTGCAATGCTTCCTTCCAAGCCTCCGGCAGCGCTGCCGACACAGCGCCCGCCCTGCTCAATCCGATTGCCGCCAGACACGCCCAGAAGAAAACCCGCCGCCCCAAAATCCACCATTGCTGATCCATTGTTTTTACTGCCTTCATCAAATTTGCTCCATTATATCGGTAGCCATGCCATGCCGCATCACGGTATTTTCTGCGGTACGATAGAGGCCATTTTTATTGCTGCGCACACGATGCCCCGCTTCTTTTCCGAAACTTCGCTGGCAGAGATAACACCGGGACAGAACATCTGCCTTCCCGACGCCGTTTTCCATCACGCTGTCCGCGTGCGCCGCCTCAAGAGCGGCGACGGCTGTACTCTATTTGACGGCAATGGCAACGTCTGGCGCGTCACGCTGACCGGCATCGACAAGCGCCAAGCATTCGCTCGTGCCGAAAACCGGCTGCCGCCGACACCGCCGCCGTCTTTCCCGATCACATTGGCGCTCGCGGTCACGGCCGCCGACCGAATGGATTGGGCGTTGCAAAAAGGCACCGAACTCGGCGCTGCGGCTTTTCTGCCGTTCTACAGCGAACACAGCAACGCTCGACTGAGCGATGCCCGCCAGCAACGCCGCTCCGAGCATTGGCAAGCCGTGATCGTCGGCGCCTGCGAACAATGCGACCGGAATCAGTTGCCCCGGCTGTCGCTGCCGGTCACCTTTGATGCCATTTTGAAAACCGCTGCCAGCGAAGCAACGGCGCTGCGTTTTTTCCTGGATACCTGCCCCCAACAAACGTTGACCGCTGCCTTGTACAGCGCCCAAAAGCGCTCGCCACCGCCGGTACAGGCTTTCCTGATGGTCGGCCCCGAAGGCGGTTTCACACCGGATGAAACCCGCGCCGCCACCGCCGCCGGTTGGCAGGCCGTCCGCCTCGGCCCGCGGGTTTTACGCGCCGAAACAGCCGCTGTCACCGCCATCGCACTTGTTCAAGCCTTCTTTGGTGATCTCGCATAGCAGCATGTCGTCATGTCTGTTATGTTGATTTACAATCCGGTTTCACCGAGATTCTTCCAGGAATTCCCATGACCCTGAAAGCAACGATCACCGAACACATGAAAGACGCGATGCGCGCCAAAGACAGCGCCCGCCTCGGCACTATTCGGATGCTGCTCGCCGAAATCAAACGTCACGAAATCGACAAACTGAAGGGCGCTGAGATCAGCGACGCCGATGTGATCGCCACCATCGACAAAATGATCAAGCAACGCAAAGACTCCGCCGCCCAATACGAAACAGCCCAACGGCCCGATCTCGCCAATATTGAAAAAGCGGAAATCGACGTGTTGAGCGTTTACATGCCGCAACCGTTGCCGGAAACGGAAATCGATACATTGATCCGGCAAGCGATCAACGAGAGCGGCGCCGATGGCGCTGCCGCGATGGGAAAAGTCATGGCGTTGCTGAAACCCAAACTCGCCGGACGCGCCGATCTGACTGCGGTGTCGGCGAAAGTTAAGACACTGCTGACCGGCTGATCCCGGACAGCGTTTGACAAGACAATCAGCGAACCTGACGAGATGCCGCTTTTAAGCCGAATTCTTCCAAAGAAGCCCGTCGTATCGGCGGGCTTCTTCAGCATTTTCCGCAAGATAAATTCTAGAAACCAAATAAAGGGTTGCCTCAAATGTTAACCAAGATAACTTTGCTTCTGGTCTTTTTTATAGTCACGATTTATATCGGTTTTTATTTTCGCAAAAAGTCCGCCAGCGTCAGCGGATTTGTCCTGGCCGGGCGCTCCATCGGCCCGTGGTTGACCGCTTTCGCTTACGGGACAACCTATTTTTCCGCCGTTGTCTTTGTCGGATACGCAGGACAATTCGGATGGAAGTTCGGCACATCAGCCGTATGGATCGGCTTGGGCAACGCGTTTATCGGCTCGCTGTTGGCATGGGTCATCCTTGGACGACGCACACGAATCATGACGCACCATTTGAACAGCGCCACCATGCCCGAATTTTTCGGTTCGCGGTTTGATTCGAAACTGATAAAAATTGGCGCCTCGATCATTATTTTTGTTTTCCTGATTCCCTACACGGCATCACTGTATAACGGGCTTTCGCGTCTTTTCGCCATGGCGTTTGGTATAGACTTTTCGATCTGCATCATAGCGATGGCGGCTCTGACCGCGATCTATGTGGTCGCCGGCGGATATTTCGCCAC
>JAISPI010000054.1 GCA_031275075.1 Burkholderiales bacterium
GCATAGACGCGGGCGAGACCCGGGCCGGAAACAATATCCTCGATGGTCACCCGGCCTTGCTGTTCCAGCAGCCAGTGCCACAGTTCGCCTTGTTCGGGCGTTTGCGGGGCGAAGCCAAAATGGCCGCCTTCACCCGGCACAATCCGAAATCCGTTGTTTTCAGGCAACAGTCCGGCGACGCCAAGACCGGTGCCTGCACCGAGAATCAGGCGCGGGGCGGCGGCATCGGGCGTACCAGCTTGCAATGCGACGAGGTGTTCAGGCGCCACTTGCGATAGGCCGTGGGCGGCAGCGGCGAAATCGTTGACCAACATGACCTGTGGAATGGCGAAACGTTTGCCGAGATCAGCCGCCGACAGTTGCCAGGGCAGATAGGTCAGCTTGGCGGTTTGGCCATCGGTCGGGCCGGCGATGCCGAAGCAGGCGGCGACGATACCGCTTTCGCCGGAGGCGATGCCACCCTTGCCGGCAAGAAAATCGGCGAGCAGATCGGCGAAATCGGCATAGTCGGCGCTGGCGTAACGCTGGCTGCGGATGATGCGTCCGTCAGCGTTGGCCAGAGCCAACAGCGTCTTGGTGCCGCCGAGGTCGCCGCCGAGAATCATGCCGGGAAAACGTTGATGTCTGTGCATTCTGCAAAGAAGGTTAGCACACGTTGCGGCATCCAGGCATGCGCCGATCCGGCAACGGCAGGAAAACCAGCATGTCCGCCTCCGTCAGGATATTCGAGGAACACGTAAGAGCTGGTTTCTTCTTCATTGGGCAGGGAATCGGCAGGCACGAGCGGATCGTTCAGTGCATTGAGTACGAGTGTCGGTGTCCCGATTTTACTGAGCCATGGACGCGATGAAGCGCGGTGGCGGTAATCGGTCACATCTTTGAAACCGTGCAACGGCGCGGTGACGGCATCGTCGAAATCGGTCAGCGTGCGCACCGCGGCAACTTTTCGGGAATCGACTTTGTCGGGATACCGCTGCGCCATCATGAGGGCTTTGTTTTTCAGCGTGCCCATGAAATTGCGTTCGTAAAGGCGGTTGAAACCTTTGTTGAACATGCGGCCGGATTGTTCCAGATCAATCGGTGTTGAAACAGCCGCGGCGGCAACAAGCGTGGTGGTATTACTGTTGCGCCCCAACCAGTTCAGCAGAGCGCTGCCGCCGAGCGAGACGCCGACAGCGTAAAGCGCTGTTTTTTCCGGCACGCGCGCGCGGATGGCAGTGAGCATGGCGGCGATTTCGCTGTAATCGCCCGAGTGATAGGCGCGTGGCTTTAGATTGGGTTCGCCGCTGCAACCGCGAAAGTGCGGCACAACGCCGCGCCAGCCGCGCTGGGCGACTGCTGCCATCATCGAGCAAGCGTAGTGCGAACGCGAACTGCCTTCCAATCCATGAAAAAGGATAACGAGCGGCGCGTTGTTCGGGGTGTTGTCTTTCGCCGACGCATCAAGCCAGTCAAAATCCCAGAAATCGTGATCGGGTGTGGCGATTCGTTCGCGCCGCCATGCGACTGGCGCACGCGGTCGTATAAACGGCCATAGGGTCTGCGCGTGCGCGCCGACGATCCAGCGTGGAGAAACATAATCGGAAGCAACGCGCTTTCCGTGTGGTGAAAGAGAACAGGGAGCAGGATTCATCGTGGTCATCCTCCGCCCGGAGGGTGTGAAAAACCGATCGCGAAACCGGCAGGCCATGAAATTCGTGATGATACAACCAAACCAAGCCACATTTTTTACTATTGTCATGAGGCGTAGCCGGAAAGCCCAAGATGGTTTTACAATGAGCGCGCTGCAATCGCAGCGATGTTCCTTTTTCTAATGAGGCGAATTATGAAATTACAGTGGAGCAGTAAGCTGGCTGTGTTGGCAATACTGGGTTTGATGGCTTGGCCGGTGCTAGCGCAGGAAGCCAAGCCAATGACGCAACAAGAACGGATGACGTATTGCAATCAACAGGCGGGCGATAAAAAGGGTGACGAGCGCAAGGAGTTTATGAGGCAATGTCTGTCTACGAAGACGGCAGCAGCGCAAAAACCGACAAATCAAAGAGAGAAAATGAAATATTGCAATCAGCAGGCAGGCGACAAAAAAGGTGATGAGCGCAGGGAGTATATGCGCGAATGTCTGAAGGCCTGAAGGCAGACTAAGGTGTTGTTTGTTTAAGGATAAGCGTTTTCGTGTAAACGCAGTTTAAGTTTGATCCCTCTTGCGCAAGTGGGCGGAAGGGGGATTCGTGTTTCGTCGAGAAACGTCGAATTGCTGGTATTACGGCAAAGCTGTTTATTGCCTCAGTGGATGCGTCGTTGTCGTACAACGACGCATCCAAGCATTCAATGCAATATGCGTACCCCCCGAACCCGGCGACTCCACGGGCACTTACAGTGCATTTGGAGCCATGGCTTACGAAAACGGACTGCTCGCTAATGACGATTAAATTTTTCGTTTCAATTGCGCGCCATATTGAGCAGCGCATCGAAGGTGTTTGCCGTAAGTTTCACAAGCATGCTTCTGTCTCGCTATAATTCTAAAGTTATGGGTCTGCTTTACACACTTGGTTTAAACCACACGACAGCGCCGCTGGATGTCCGCGAAAAGGTTTCGTTTTCGCCGGACGCAGTGAGTACGGCGTTGCGCGATTTGCTGGGGCGGCGCCGGGTTAAGGAAGCGGCGATTCTGTCAACCTGCAATCGCACCGAGGTTTACTGTCGTGGTGGCGAGCCGGAAGAAGTGGCGCACTGGCTTGAGGATGTTCATCGGCTGCCGCAGCGGACGCTGGAGCCGCATCTTTATACGCTGAAGAAGGACGAGGCGGTAACACACGCGTTTCGGGTGGCCTGTGGGCTTGATTCAATGGTGCTGGGCGAACCGCAAATTCTGGGTCAGATGAAGCAGGCAGCGCGGTCGGCTGAAGCGGCCGGAACGTTGGGATTGGTGCTCAACCGGTTGTTTCAACATACTTTTGCTGTGGCCAAGGATGTTCGCACGCATACCGATATCGGCAGCGCCTCGATTTCAATGGCGGCGGCGGCGGTGAAATTGGCTGAGCGGATTTTCCCGTCGATTTCCGAGCAGAATTTGTTATTGATCGGCGCCGGTGAAATGATTGAACTGGCGGCGGCGCATTTCGCTGCGCGCAAGCCCAAGTCGATTGTGGTGGCGAACCGGACGATTGAGCGCGGCCGCGAACTGGCGGCACAACTCAACGCCGAAGCGATAACGCTGAACGAAATTCCTGATCGGCTGGCGCAATTCGACATGGTTGTTACATGTACGGCGTCGCCGCTGCCGATCCTCGGCAAGGGGCTTGTCGAACGGGTCATCCACAAGCGGCGGCACGCGCCGATTTTTATGGTCGATTTGGCGGTGCCGCGCGATATCGAAAAAGAAGTTGGCAATCTCGACGATGTTTTTCTCTACAGTCTCGACGATTTGTCCGAGATCATTCGCAGCAATTTACAAGTTCGGCGCGAGGCCATCGCGCAGGCGGAGGAGATGGTGTCGGTGCAGGCGGTGGCGTTCTTGCGCTGGCTGGAAGGTCGTTCGGTGGTGCCGACGATCAATGCGTTGCAAAGCCATCACGAAGCGTTGCGCCAGAAGGAACTGGAACGGGCGCGCCGGCTGCTGGCCAACGGTACGCCGCCGGAAGAGGTGATGGAAGCGTTGACCCGTGGTCTCGTTAACAAGTGCCTGCATGCGCCGCTGCAAATGCTGAACCGTGCCGCAGACGATGAACGCACCGATTTGACCGCGCTTTATCAGCGAATTTACCAGCTTCCCGAACAGGATTCTTAGCGTGCCGATGGCCACCGTTTCCGTGCGGAAACGGTATCATCGGCGGCGCACCCGATAGACGAAAAGCCGCCTACCAGCGGCTTTTTTTACGGCAGTTTTGATGGAAGAAATGTATTTAGTGAGTAACCCCATCTCCACCCTAATCCTCCCCTTGAAGGGGAAGGAAGTTTTATGAAAAGTTCCCTGAAACAAAAATTGCAGCATCTGGAAAACCGTCTGACCGAAATCGATGCGTTGCTGGTGCAACCCGATGCGGCAGATGACATGAACCGTTTTCGTGAATGGTCGAAAGAGCGCGCCGATATTGAGCCGGTGGTGGGGCTGTATCGTAACTATCGACATGCCGAAGACGACTGGCACACGGCGCGTGGCGCCATGGACGATCCGACAATGCGTGAATTCATGGAAGAAGAATCGCAGCAGGCGCAAGAGCGGATGGGCGCGTTGGAAACCGCTTTGCAGATGGCGTTGTTGCCGAAGGACGCCAGCGATGAGCGCAATGTCTTTCTCGAAATTCGTGCCGGTACCGGCGGTGATGAATCGGCGCTGTTCGCCGGAAGTCTTTTTCGGATGTACATGCGCTACGCCGAACGGCAACGCTGGAATGTGGAACTTGTGTCGGTGTCAGAATCGGAACTGGGCGGTTATAAGGAAGTGATCGCCCGTATCGAGGGCAGCGGCGCGTATGCGCGGTTAAAGTTTGAATCCGGTGGGCATCGGGTTCAGCGTGTGCCGGAGACCGAAGCGCAAGGGCGCATTCACACATCGGCATGTACGGTAGCCGTGATGCCGGAAGCCGATCCGATTGCTGATATCGAAATCAACCCCTCCGATTTGCGCATTGATACTTTTCGCGCTTCCGGTGCCGGTGGCCAGCATGTCAACAAAACCGATTCGGCGGTACGCATCATCCACTTGCCGACCGGGCTGGTTGTTGAATGTCAGGACGACCGTTCACAGCATCGCAATCGGGCGCAGGCGATGGCGGTACTGGCGTCGCGCTTGCTGGAACGCGAGCGGCAGGCGCGCAATCAGAAAGAAGCAAGTATGCGCAAAAGCCTGATTGGTTCTGGAGATCGCAGCGAACGCATCCGCACCTACAATTTTCCGCAAGGCCGTGTCACCGATCATCGGATTAATCTGACGCTGTACAAAATCGAGGCGATCATGGACGGCGATCTCAACGAACTGATCGACGTGCTGACGCAGGAGTTCCGGGCGGAGCAATTGGCTTCTTTCGGCGAGGATGGTTGATGATGTTGTTAGCTCTTTTTTATTCATCCCTCTCCCCTTGCGGGAGAGGGGAAGAGCGTGCTTACGCTAAATTGTGCAAATGTAAACAAAAATCGCGCTAAATGGAAAACGCTTTGACACTGGCGCAATGGAGTCGGGCTTCGGGGCTGCCGCCGCTGGAAGCGCGGGCGCTTTTGAGTCATGTTTTGCAAGTGACGCCGGCGTGGATTATCGCGCACGATGAGGTCACGCTCGATGAAATGTCGAGGCGTTGTCTCGACGCATTGGCAGATCGGCGGCGGCAAGGCGAGCCAGTGGCTTATCTCCTCGGCGAAAAAGAATTCTGGGGCACGATGTTCAAAGTGACGCCGGATGTTCTGATTCCGCGTCCCGATACGGAAGCGCTGGTTGAAACCGCGTTGCGCTACATTCCGGTGAAGCAGGAAACACGCATACTCGATCTTGGTACAGGTTCGGGTGCGATCGCGATCGCCATTGCGCGCGAAAGACCGCAAGCTCGGCTTTGGGCAGCGGATGTTTCAGCAGCGGCGCTGCGTGTGGCTGAGGAAAACGCGACAAATCTGTTGCAGCAAGACGCTGCCCGGATTGTTTGGTGTTTGTCGGACTGGTTTGCGGCGATTCCGGCGCCACGGCAAGACTCAGAGCGGTTTTCCGTGATCGTCAGCAACCCGCCGTACATCGCAGCGGCGGATACACATCTCAACGAAGGCGATATCCGTTTTGAGCCGCGTGGTGCGCTGGTTGGAGGCATTTCAGGAGGGGAAGCGTTGCAAGCGATTGCGCAACAAGCGTCAAGTTACTTGCAACCGGGCGGCGTTTTGCTGATGGAACACGGCTACGATCAAGGCGATGTGGTCATGGCGTTGCTGCGCGATGCCGGATTTACGCAATGTGAAACGGTACGCGATCTTGCCGGTGTGCCGCGGGTGACGCTGGGGCGGTGGCGCACCGATTATTGAGCAGGCTCAATATAAAAGCTCTTGACCCATATCACTTCACAAGCGCCGCCACCTGTATCGTCACGCGTCAGTGAGCTTTGAATGTTCCATCCGTCGGAACGCTCGATTTTGATCAAGTAACCTTCGATGTTGATGATATGGCCTGGCCGGGTCTTTTTTATTGACGAAGCGACGTATTCATCCGCAGGAACAAGATGCATGTTGGCGCTGTGCGTTTCGATGTCCCGGCGCGGAATAGGAAATTCGTCAACAGACCAGTGGTAATAGCGGTTTGTTTGTGAAATACGTATTTTGTCGAGGATGGCGCTGTTTGACATAGGCCCCCATCCAAGCGCAAGATCGACGGGCATCAAATCGCCATTTTTCTCGTTATCATAATCTCGGCGGCTTAACACTCGGGCGCGGATTTTGAAAGTTGCCAGCGGGGTGATAACGGCATCGCCTTTTTGGAAAAGGGCGGCGGATGTTTTTTGTTGAATGGGCGCTTCAGCGACAAGAACGCCGGGGCCATGTGATACGGAGCGTTTCTGCCATGCGTTATATCCCTGCCAGACGGCAAGGATAAATAAAATCAAAAGAAAAAACTTTTGCATCAAAAAGGCAAGATCAATACCTTCCTTGTTGTTTATAGAGATAGTTGGTCAGCTCGGCTTGTTGCATGGATTGCCGGTACTGGATTTGATGGACGGCGCGCAGGATCGCCCGCATCACGTTGTACACAATACGAGGCTCTTTTTCCAGCAACGTTTCCAGCCTCCTGCGGCTCAGCGTGAACGTTTGAGTCGGCGCCAATGCGATCAGGGACGCATAGCGTTCAGCGCCGTCCATAAACCCCAACTCGCCGGCGAAGTCGCCGTGGATCAATGTGTTGAGCAGTGTTTGTTCGGGGGTACCTGCGTGCTTGATTACGCCGAGCGAACCCTTGACGATCACATGCAGGTTTTCATCGGTCGTTCGCTCATGAACCAGAACTTCCCCTTCCTGATAGTCATGCACTTCAATCAGGGAAGCTAACACCTGGCACTGTTCAGGATTGAGTTCGACAGCCAGTTTGCTTTGGCTGAGGACTTCAAAACGCACATCATTCATGATCAACACCTTTTGGAGGAAAGCAAGGGAAAAACGTATCAGAACGCGGGAAGGTAAAGTGATGATACATGAGAATCGGGCAGCGGGCGAAAACCAAAACGGCGTCAGCCGGAAGGTGACGCCGTAAAGTTGTATTTTAAAAGAACGCCCATACAGTAAGTATGGACAAACCGGCTTGCGATTCGACCGTCCGGAATCAATAAAGTTTCGGTGGCAATTGCTGGCTGCGCAGGCGCTTGTGGTGACGTTTGGCGGCGGCGGCTTTTTTGCGTTTGCGTTCGGAGGTCGGCTTCTCGTAGAACTCACGAGCGCGTAGCTCGGTGAGCAGGCCGGTTTTTTCGATAGTGCGTTTAAAGCGGCGCAGAGCGGCTTCAAACGGCTCGTTTTCGCGGACGCGGACGTTAGGCATGTAGCAGAATCCTTTAGTTAGTGAAACAATAAGTAGGGCAGAACCCGAAATCGGAAAATATTAAATTATAACGGTTTTATAATGGCAGAGTAAAGCGGTGTGGCCAACGTAATGACGGGAAAGGGCGTATGACAAAAATGTAAGCCAGAGGAGAGCGTCAGCCCAACCTTCAGGCGTTTTATCCCCAAAAGACAGTCTGGCCGGAGTCCGGGCTTATTTCCGACCTGCGCTTTTCAAAAAATGGGGAGGGGCTATAATTCGCCATCTGTTCGCCTCGGGGTGGGTTTTATGTGCGCGAAAAACCGGTGGTACGGGATTCGGGTCAGCGGTGGCCGATTGGGTGTTTTCCGGGGTATGCGAGATAGAAGGATTTTGAGAAGCGGTTCGTTCAAACGGGCCGCTTTTTTTATGGGCTGATCGAAAAGGGAAAGTCATGACACGTCGAATCATTGGGGTGGATGAGCGGCCACCGTTGCTGGAAATGCTACCGCTGAGTTGTCAGCATTTGTTCGCGATGTTCGGGGCGACGGTTCTGGTGCCGATTCTGTTTGGGGTCAATCCGGCGACCGTGCTGTTGTTCAACGGGATCGGGACGGTTCTGTATCTGATTATCTGTAAAGGGAGGATCCCGGCTTATCTGGGGTCGAGTTTTGCATTTTTGTCGCCGGTGTTGTTGATTCTTCCGGTTTACGGTTACGAAGCGGCGTTGGGTGGGTTCATCGCGGTGGGGGTGGTGTTTTGTCTGGTGTCGTTGATTGTCGCCAAGGTGGGCATCGGCTGGATCAAGGTGGTGTTTCCGCCGGCGGCGATGGGCGCGATTGTGGCGGTCATCGGACTTGAACTGGCGGGTATCGCTGCCGGTATGGCAGGGTTGCTGCCGGGCGCAGGCGAGAACGCCGATCCGACGGTCGTGACGATTTCGTTGTTTACGCTGGCGGTGACGGTGCTGGTGTCGGTCGTGTTTCGCGGTTTTTTGGCGATTATTCCGGTTCTCATCGGCGTGCTGGCCGGTTATACGCTGGCGTTTTTCATGGGGCAGGTCGATTTTACAAAGGTTGCCGAAGCGTCTTGGTTCGCGCTGCCGACGATTTATACGCCGAGATTTGAATGGATCGTGATTATCACGATTTTACCGGCGGCGCTGGTGGTTGTCGCCGAGCACATCGGGCATTTGATCGTGACCGCCAACATTGTTGGCAAGGATTTGATGCGCGAACCGGGACTGCACCGTTCGATGCTCGGTAATGGCCTGTCAACGATGCTGTCCGGCTTCTTCGGTTCGTCACCCAACACGACGTACGGCGAAAACATCGGTGTGCTGGCGATTTCGAAGGTGTACAGCACTTGGGTGATTGGTGGTGCGGCGGTGCTGGCGATTATGTTGTCGTGTGCCGGCAAACTGGCGGCGGTGATTCAGGCGATTCCTGTGCCGGTGATGGGGGGCGTATCGCTGCTGCTGTTCGGTGTGATCGGCGCTTCGGGGATTCGGCTGCTGGTCGATGCCAAAGTCGATTACAGTAAGGCGCAAAATCTCATTTTGACGTCGGTGGTGTTGATTGTCGGCGTTTCCGGCGCGAAGTTGCACATGGGCGCGGTCGAACTGAAGGGCATGGCGTTGGCGACGGTGATCGGCGTCGGCATGAGCCTGATTTTCAAGGGAATCGAAAAGCTGCGTGGCGAGGAAGAGGCTTCGGCGGAAAACGGTTGAACGCGCTTCATGCGATAATCCAACTTCACGAAATTCAATCAACAGGCAGGTTTTACTATGGCGGACGAAAAAGGCAAGGTATCGGTGCCGGACGATAAAGGCAAGGCATTAGCGGCGGCTCTGGCGCAAATCGAAAAGCAGTTCGGCAAAGGCTCGATCATGAAAATGGGCGAGTCGCAAATTCAGGCTGATTTGCAGGTGATCCCGACCGGTTCGTTAGGGTTGGACATCGCGCTCGGCGCCGGCGGCCTGCCGCGTGGCCGGGTGGTGGAGGTGTATGGGCCGGAAGCGTCGGGCAAGACGACCTTGTGTTTGCAGGTGGTGGCCGAGGCGCAAAAGCTGGGCGGGACGGCGGCGTATATCGACGCGGAAAACGCGCTCGATCCGGTTTATGCCGGTAAGCTCGGCGTCCGTGTCGGCGATTTGCTGATTTCGCAGCCGGATACCGGCGAGCAGGCGCTGGAAATCGCCGATATGCTGGTGCGTTCGGGAGGGGTCGATATCATCGTGATCGACTCGGTGGCGGCGCTGGTGCCGAAGGCCGAAATCGAAGGCGAAATGGGCGATCAGTTGCCGGGTTTGCAGGCGCGGTTGATGAGTCAGGCACTGCGCAAGCTGACCGGCAACATCAAGCGGGCCAATGTGCTGGTGGTCTTCATCAACCAGATCCGGATGAAAATCGGCGTGATGTTCGGCAATCCGGAAACGACGACGGGCGGCAATGCGTTGAAGTTCTACGCGTCGGTGCGTCTGGACATCCGCCGTATCGGGGCGATCAAGAAGGGCGATGAAGTGATCGGCAATGAAACCCGTGTCAAAGTCGTTAAAAATAAAATCGCGCCGCCGTTTAAGGAGGCATTGTTCGATATCCTTTACGGCGAGGGGATTTCGCATGAAGGCGAACTGATCGAGCTTGGCGTTCAGCACAAAATCATTGACAAGTCCGGCGCCTGGTACGCCTACAACGGCGACAAGATCGGGCAGGGCAAGGACAATGTGCGCGAGTATCTGAAGGCCAATCCGGAAGTTGCCCAAGAGATTGAAACCAAGGTACGGGCAGCCGCCGGGATACGCGCACTGGCGGGCGAGCCGGCATCAACCGGAGCGGGTAACGCCTAATTTAAGTTGTTGCATTGTGAAAAGCCGCGCGGAGCGCGCGGTTTTTCTTTCGGGTTGGACACCAGCGAGAATTGCGGTGCTAAAATACACCCCGCCCTGCCCTGAGGCAGGGTTTCTGTGTTGGTGAACGGAAGATGGGGATTGGCCCTGGGCAGGATACGGTTCCCTACCATTGATAAAACCAAATTGACAAAACCGAGTAGCGCGCCGACTCGCGCAACCAAGGAGATAAAACGTGACGAGCGACGCTCAGACCAAAGATGCCGAAGCCTTGAAAGAAGAGGCGCTTCAGTATCACAGCAAGCCGAGACCCGGCAAAATTGAAGTCATTCCCAGCAAACCTTTGAACACGCAGCACGAACTGGCGTTGGCATACACGCCGGGTGTTGCGTCGGCTTGCGAAGCGATTGTCGAATCGCCGGACAATGCGATGCTTTATACATCACGCGGCAATCTGGTCGCCGTGATTTCGAATGGTACGGCAGTGTTGGGGTTGGGAAAAATCGGCGCATTGGCGAGTAAGCCGGTGATGGAAGGCAAAGGGGTTTTGTTCAAGAAATTCGGCGGCGTCAACGTATTCGATCTCGAAATCGACGAAACGGATCCGCAGAAACTGGTTGACATCATCGTCAGTCTGGAGCCGACATTCGGCGGTATCAACCTTGAAGATATCAAAGCCCCCGAATGTTTTTTCATCGAAGACGAACTGAAGCGGCGGATGAAAATTCCGGTGTTTCACGACGATCAGCATGGAACGGCTATTGTTGCGGCAGCGGCCATCCTCAATGCGTTGAAGATCGTCGAAAAAAACATTGAGCAAGTGCGTTTTGTTTGTTCGGGTGCTGGCGCGGCGGCAATCGCCTGCATGGATTTGTTGGTCTATCTTGGACTCAAAAAAGAAAATATCCTCGTTTGCGACTCCAAGGGCGTGATCCATGCCGAGCGCGAAAACCTCGATCCGACCAAGCAGCGGTATATCGCGAAGACAACATGCAGGACGCTGGCGGAGGCGGTTTCCGGAGCGGACGTGTTCCTCGGCGTTTCGGGTCCAGGGACAATGAATGCCGAAATGGTTCTGAAGATGGGATCCAACCCGATCATTTTGGCGCTCGCTAACCCCGAACCGGAAATTCGACCGGAGCGGGTGCGTTCGGTGCGCGACGATGCAGTGATTGCGACGGGACGTTCGGATTATCCGAATCAGGTGAACAATGTACTCTGCTTCCCGTACATGTTCCGCGGGGCGCTCGACGTAGGCGCGACCGCCATCAACGAAGAAATGAAACGTGCCTGCGCTCATGCGCTGGCGGCGTTGGCGCACAACAATCCGGCTCAATCGTTTGGCGCCGATTATCTGATCCCGTCGCCGTTCGATACCCGGCTGCGCTCCGAGTTACCGGTCGCCGTTGCTCGGGCGGCGATGGAAAGCGGGGTTGCCACCCGGCCAATCGACGACCTCGAAAAATACCGGGCGACATTATCGCTAAGTCTGTAACCGTCAAAGAAACGGACATTGCTGGTTTGAGACGGCGCCCTCGTTATCGGGCGCCGTTTTTCTTTGTGTGTCGCCGTTTGCTACGGGGTGTTCATATTTATTTACGAAGCTGTGCTGCCCAGACGGCCAATGCTTCGAGTTGTTGGACAACGCGTTTTTGGATAGATTCATCCAGCAAATTACCGCTGTCGTCGAATCTCTCCGGCACAAAGGCGTTGACGAAAATTTCCAACTGCGCCAATGGATAAAGGCTCAGGCATACACAGGTTTGACGAAAATGGTATTGGGCGCGAGAAGTGCCCAAGCTGCCGCCTGCCCCCATGATGGCTACGGGTTTACCGGCCAGCAGCCCATTGTCTTTTTCGCGTGATGCCCAGTCGAGGGCGTTTTTCAGCACCGGTGCCATCGAATAGTTGTATTCCGTACAACCGACAAGTAAGGCGCCGGCCTTTTCAAACTGAGCGAGCAAGGTTTTGACTGCTGCCGGCTTGTCGGCTTCGCGGTCTTGGTTGAAAAACGGAACCAGCGACAGGTCGGCGATTTCGATGGCCATACCCTCCGGCGCATGATCACGGGCATAACGTAACATCCCCATATTGGTTGAGGTTTTTCGGAGGCTGCCGCAGAGGGCAAGAACGTGGAGAGAATGGCTCATGAAAGTTTCCTTTCGAAAAAGGGGAAAGGAGACAGAGACACCCCGTTATCAAGGAAGTTCGACTTTAGTAGAAAGAGTTTACATGGGAATTTCTTGTTGTGGCAAAACAGCAACGGTTTGCCGGGTTACGGCCAACAGGCAATGTTGCCTGATACCGACATACGCAATTTGCTCTGACGGGATGGGAGGGCTACAATCCCATTTTCCTTAACGGTTTTCTCCCGGTGTCTTTCGTATCATCTTCTCCTGTGTCCGATGAAGCGGCGTCGCTGGTCAATGTGACGTTCGGCTATACGCCATCGCGGCCAGTGCTGTCCGGCATCTCGATGCGTATCCCGCGCGGCAAAGTCGTGGCGATCATGGGCGGATCGGGATGTGGCAAGACGACGGTTCTGCGGCTTCTGGCGGGACAGGTGAAGCCTTCTGCCGGACAAGTCGT
>JAISPI010000058.1 GCA_031275075.1 Burkholderiales bacterium
CAGCGCGAAGCTCCGCCCTTAAAATTGGCTTTCTTCAACAAACTCTCATACTGCTGCGACATCAGGTATGCCTGCACCTGCGTCATGAAATCCATCGTTACCACCACCACGATCAACAGCGAAGTACCGCCGAAATAAAACGGCACGTTTTTCCAGGCGATCAGGAAGTTCGGTATGAAACAAACGATCACCAAGTACGTCGACCCCAGCAACGTCAACCGCATCATGATCTTTTCGAGATACTTGCCGGTGTGTTCGCCCGGACGATACCCGGGAATCAGTGCGCCGCTCTTCTTCAGGTTGTCCGCTATATCATCTGGTTTGTTCATTAACGCCGTATAGAAGAAACAGAAGAAGACGATTGCCGCAGCAAACAGAATTTCGTGCAACGGCTGCCCCATCCCCAACATAGCCGCTACGTCTTTCAGGAAAAAGGCTACCGGCGTTTCGCTGTTACCGGCCATCTGCGCCATCGTCGCCGGAAACATGATGATCGCCGACGCAAAAATCGCCGGGATCACACCCGCCATATTGAGCTTGAACGGCAGATACGAACTTTGCGCCGGCGCGACCCGGTTACCGACCTGACGTTTGGCGTACTGCACCAGCACCTTGCGCTGTGCCCGCTCGAAAAACACCACCACGCAGGTGACCACTACCACCAACACCGCTATGCCCAACGCCAGCGGAATTGAGAAGGTACCGGTATTGACGTTTTCCAGCGTTTTTCCGATCGCGCTCGGCAAACCGGCGACAATTCCCGCGAAGATAATCAGCGAAATGCCGTTACCCAAACCGCGCTCGGTGATCTGCTCGCCGAGCCACATCAAAAACATCGTGCCGGTCACCAGCGTAATGCCGCACATCAGCCGAAAACCGAAGCCCGGTGCCAACACCAACCCTGGCATTCCTTCAAAAGCAATCGATACCCCGATGCCTTGAATAAACGCCAACAAGACAGTGAGATAACGTGTGTACTGAGTGATTTTGCGTCGGCCGGCTTCGCCTTCTTTCTTCAGCGCCTCCAACGAAGGCACCATCGCTGTACACAACTGCATGATGATTGATGCCGTGATGTACGGCATCACACCCAACGTCAAAATCGAGAAGCGCTCCAACGCGCCGCCCGAAAAGAGGTTCATCATCCCCAGCAAATTGCCGCCGCTGTTTCTGAACCATTCTTCAAGGATCGCAGCATTCACGCCAGGAACCGGGATGTGTGTCCCGATCCGAAAAACGATCAGCGCGCCCAACAAGAACCACAGGCGCTTTGCCAAGTCGCCGTATTTGTTACCGCTTTTTGCAGCCGGATTGAGCGTAACCAAGAAAACTCCTGAACCAGTTTACTGTGCGCAACGCGCGTTACTTCTTTTTCGCCAGTTTTTTCGGCGGCTCGACCGGCGCTTCGGGCAACGTCACGCTACCGCCTGCCGCTTCAATCGCCGCCTTGGCACCCTTTGTCACCAGAACGCCCGACAGCTTAACCGCTTTATCAATCGTTCCGGTCTTAATCACCTTGGCCGTTTTCGCCGACGACGTCAGCAAGCCTGCCGCCTTCAGCGCCAGAAAATCGATTTCATTGACAGGCAGACACGCCAGATCGCTCAACCGAACCTCGGCAACATCGCCGCGGCACATTGATACAAAACCGCGCTTCGGCAAACGGCGTTGCAACGGCATTTGCCCGCCTTCAAAACCCACTTTGTGAAAACCGCCTGAACGCGATTTCTGTCCTTTGTGGCCACGTCCGCACGTTTTGCCAAGCCCCGAGCCGATCCCGCGGCCAACGCGGCGACGCGGTTTCTTTGAGCCTTCCGCCGGTTGAATCGTATTTAATTGCATGGTGTTCTCCGAACCTGTCAACGTCGATCAAGCCTTCGCTCTGTCAACGTTACTCCGCCACTTTGAGCAGATAGCTCACTTTGTTGATCATGCCGCGCACTGACGGGGTATCGACCAGTTCGACCGTGTGATTGGTCCACTTCAGCCCCAACCCGCGCACGGTTTCGCGATGATCCTTACGCGTTCTGGCAATACCCTTCACCAGCGTCACTTTCACCTTTTTCACCGCCGTCATGATTACGCTCCAAAAATTTCTTCGACCGCCTTGCCGCGTTTGGCCGCGACTTCCGCCGGTGTATTGCAGGACTGCAACGCATTCAATGTCGCCCGTACAATGTTGTACGGATTGGTCGAACCATGACACTTCGCCAACACGTTGGTCACGCCAACCACATCGAACACGGCACGCATCGCGCCGCCGGCAATAATACCGGTACCTTCGGCAGCCGGCTGCATATAAACGCGCGTCGCGCCGTGCCGTCCTTCGACCGGATGGTAAAGCGTGCCTTTTTTCAGGCTGACTTTGACCATGTTGCGGCGGGCTTGCTCCATCGCCTTTTGCACGGCCACTGGCACTTCCTTCGATTTGCCTTTGCCGATACCGATCCGGCCATCGCCGTCGCCGACTACGGTCAATGCAGCAAACGCCATGATGCGGCCACCCTTGACCACCTTGGTGACGCGATTGATGCCGACCATTTTCTCGCGCAAACCGTCGCTGCGCTCGTCCGCTACCTGTTGCTGTTGTTGCTGTTGCTTCGCCATATCCGTCGCCTTTAGAACTTGAGGCCAGCCTCACGGGCCGCCTCCGCCAGCGCCTGTACGCGGCCATGAAAACGATAACCGGCACGATCAAATGCCACCGCTTCTACACCGACAGCTTTCGCCCGCTCGGCGATACGCTTGCCGATTTCAGTCGCCGCCGCCCGGTTGCCACCGTTTTTCAGCGACTTGCGGACTTCCGCTTCCGCTGTCGAGGCACTCACCAGAACGCGGTCGCCAGTCGGCGCAACAATCTGCGCATAGATGTGCGCATTGGAGCGATACACCACCAATCGTGTCATGCACTGCTCGGCGATACGAACCCGGGTTTTGCGGGCACGGCGCAATCGAGCTTCTCTTTTATTCATAC